>JACCYG010000308.1 GCA_013696595.1 Actinomycetota bacterium
GGGTTGCGGCTCGTGATCATCGGCCCGCGGCGGGCGAGGCGCGCCCGCACGGCGGCGAGTATACGTTTGCGCCCTCGCACTCCCCAATCCGATCGTGAAGCCAGCGGCTATGGTCGTGACGTGAGGCGCGTCTCACTTCCACGTGCGATCGCGCTCCTCGTCGCGTCCACCGCCGGGGTCGCGCTCGCCGCCTGTTCCGGAGGGTCGCGAGACGCTGTGACGGTGACCGTGACCGTGGCGGTGACGACCTCGGCGCCCGCGCGGAACGCGGAGGAGGAGCCGGCCGACCTCCGGAGCACCTCGAAGGTCGTGGAGGGGAGGCTCCCCTCGGCGCCGAGCGGCCATCTCGGGTACGTCGGCGCGGACGACAACGTCTACGTCGTGGATCCCCGCACCGGGGCCACCGTCCAGGTCACGAACGATCATTCGAGCGCCGACACGGGTTACGGGATCTTCCACACCGGCCTCGCCTGGTCGCGAACGGGCGAGCTCCTCTACGCTCGGACCGACCCGGACGCCTTCCAGAGCTCGCTCTACCTGACGATCCCCGGGAGCGGGAAGGTCACGAGGCTCACTGACGAGGGCGGGATGCTGATCTACGCGAGCTGGTCGCCGTCGAGCTGCGCCGTCGTCTCCTGCAGCGAGCTCGCGTACATCGCCGACGTCGACGGGGAGCCGGGCGGGAAGGTCGCGCTCGACGTGATCGCGTTTCGCGACGGGAGGGCGACTCCGCCGTTTCGCGTCGCGAAAGCGGCTCAGATCTATTTCTCCTGGGCGGGGAGGCGCAACAGGCTGATTCGGCACGTCCTCGACCGCGGGAGCCGGCTCGACGACGTGGATCTCACCAAACGCACGTCGAAGCCGATCGAGGCTCGCTTCGCGCGCTTCCTCGCCCCGGCCTTCACCGGCGGCCGCGTCGTCTACGCGGTCGCTGACGGGCGGGCTACCGAGCCGACGGTCACGCTCGCCGAGTCGGCTGTCGTCGTGCACGTTCCGCGCGGCGTTCGTCGCGTCGTCTTCGCGCCCTCGCCGGACGGCAGCAGGCTCGCCTTCGCCGTCCGGGCTAAGTCGCGCCTGAGGCCTGCAGACGCCTTCGAGGAGCCCTACATCGTAGATCTCGAGACGGGCGACATGAGGCCCGTCGGCCCCTTGACGCTCTGGACGGAGGCCTTCTACTGGTCGCCGGACTCGACCAAGCTCGCCTACCTCACGTATCTCGACACGGACTACCGCCAGTTCAACCAGTGGCGCATCTACGACGCTGCTTCGGAGAAGGACACCGGCTCGGTCTCCTTCCAGCCCACCCTCACGTTCGACACGCTTACGACCTTCTTCGACCAGTTCGGCCAGAGCCACAGCTTCTGGTCCCCGGACAGCCGCTACCTCACGTATGCAGCTGTTTCGGACGGCGGGCAGGATCAGATCTGGCTCGTCGACACGCAGGGAACGGGTGAGCGCATCCTCGTCGCCGACGGCGTGATCGGGATCTTCTCCTGGCGATGAATTCGACCGCCGGAGTTTTCATCTGGCGAGAGTTCAACGCGCACGAGTTTTCACCTGGCGATAAATCCAAACGGTCGTTGCAAACGAACTTTGTGGTGTGAGACCCGTCTGATTGAATTGCCGAGCGGAACGGCGTAGATTCCGCAGATCACCAGCGTAGGGAGGGGCACCGTGACGTACCTCGAACCACCGCGGCCGGATCCCAAGGGGAATCCGATGCTCGAGCACGTGAAGGATCAGTACGTGACGGGCAAGATGGACCGGCGGCAGTTCGTGCGGTTCGCGTCGCTGCTCGGCATGAGCGCGACCGCGGCCGGAACCTTCCTTGCTGCCTGCGGCGGCGAGGACGAGGCACCCGAAGGCGGAGGCGCGAAGAAGACGGATACAGGCAAGGCTGACCTGGCAAACGCGAAGCGGGGCGGCACCTACCGGATCGGCTCCGAGATCATCGAGGTCGACCACCCGCACCGGCTTTCGTGGGTGGCGAGCTCGAACGTGCTTCGCCAGGCGAACGAATACCTGACGATCACCGACGCCGAGAACGTGACGCACCCGTACCTCCTCGAGAAGTGGGAGGTCAACGACACGGCGAACGAGTGGACGCTGTTCCTTCGCCAGGGGATCAAGTGGACGGACGGCAAGGATCTGACCATCGACGACGTCATGTGGAACTTCCAGAGTTGGTTCGACCCCAAGGTCGGCTCGAGCACGCTCGGTCTCCTCCAGCCGTTCTTCGGCAAGAACGACATCGAGAAGGTCGACGAGAGCACGCTCAAGCTTCACCTCAAGAAGCCGACGATCCAGATCCCGGAGTTTCTCTACCACTACCCGGCTCAGATCCTCCAGCAGGGCTACGAGCCGCCCGACCTGAAGAAGGGCGAGTCTCTCGCCGCAAAAACGGTCGGAACCGGCCCGTTCATCATCGAGGAGTTCAAGATCGGCGGTGGGGCCCGGGCGGTCAAGAACCCCGACTACTGGCAAAAAGGGCCCGACGGCAAGCCGCTCCCGTTCCTCGACGAGATCGTCTGGACCGACCTCGGGTCCGAGCGGGCGCCGTATGTCTCCGCGATCCAGGCGGGGCAGATCGACTCGATCTACAACCTCGGCCCGGAGCAGTACGCGACCCTGAAGGACGACCCGAACCTCGAGATGAAGGTGGCCAAGTCGATCGAGACGGCGCTCTTCCGGATGCGGGTGGACATGGAGCCCTTCACGGACAAGGAAGTGCGGAACGCCTTCAAGCTCATCCAGCCGCGCGAGGAGATGGCGAACACGGCGTACTTCGGCCTCGTCGACCTGGGCCACGACGCCCACTTCGGCCCGGCCGATCCGGACTACGTGAAGAAGGACATCCCTCAGCAGGACATCGAGAAGGCCAAGGAAATGCTGGCCGGAAGCGCGGCATGGCAGAAGTGGGGCAACAAGCCGATCAAGATCACGTACAAGAACGACACGCGCCACGAGCCGGTCGAAGCCGAGGTCTTCCAGCGGGCGGCCAAGCAGGCCGGGATCAACATCGAGCTCGACCAGCGGCCGGCGACCGAGTACTGGCCGAAGTGGAACCACTACCACTTCGGCGTCACCTCGTGGGCGCACCGGCCGCTCAACGCGATGGTGCAGCTGCTCGCCTACACCAAGGAGGCTCTCCCGCCTGACGAGAAGAGCGGGAACTGGAACGAGACGCGGTGGGTGAACGACGAGTTCCTCCAGCTCCTCTCCGACGTGAACGCAACGCCGGATCTCGACGAGCGGCTGAAGCTCATCTCGCAGATGGAGGACATCCAGGCGGAGGACGGCGGTATCGGCGTCCCCATGTTCTTCGCGAGCCTCGACCTCGACACGACGCGCATCAAGAACCGGATCGCGCATCCGACCGACTACCAGCAACTGAATGAGACCTGGATCGACGAGGCGTAGGAAGACAAAAGGGATGGGGCGGCGAGCGCACGCCGCCCCATTTCTGTACGGAGCCTTGTAGACGACGCGCTAGGAGGCCGGATGAGTCGCTTCATCCTGAGGCGGTTGGGGACGTTGGGAATCACGCTCGTGCTCGTCTCGCTCATGGTCTTCCTGATCGTGGAGGTGGCGAGCCCGGTTAGCGTCTGCCGTCGCAACCTCGGACAGTTCGCAACCGACGAGCAGGTGACCCTGTGCGAGCAGCGCCTGGGTCTCGACCGGCCCCTGCCGGTCCGCTACGCCGAGTTCCTGAAGAACGCGGTCACCTTGGACTTCGGGGTGTCGACCCTGACCGACGAGCCCGTGCTCGATTCGGTCATTCCGCGGCTTGGAAAGACGCTCATGCTGGCCGGAATCGCCTTCATCGTGATCATGCCCCTGGCGGTCGTGCTCGGGATTCTGTCGGCGCTCAAGGAGGGGCGGCTCATGGACCGGGTCATCGCCATCTCCACGCTGACCGCGACGTCGATCCCGGAGATCGCGACCGGCATCTTCCTCCTCGTCGTGTTCGTCGGCTGGCTCGGATGGTTACCGGGGGCGACGGTGATCCCCCAGGGGGACAGTTTGCTCCAGCACCCCTCTTTCTTCGTGCTGCCGGTGCTCACGCTGACTCTGATCGAGGTGGGCTACGTCGCCCGGATCACGCGAGCGTCGATGATCGACGTCCTCGACTCGCAGTACATCCGGACGGCGTACCTGAAGGGGCTCTCGTACTGGAAGATCGTGATGCGCCACGCTCTCCGGAACGCCCTCCTGGCTCCGATCGCGGTGATCATGCTCCACGTCAACTGGCTCATCGGCGGGATCGTGGTCACGGAGGTGATCTTCGGGTACCCAGGCCTTGGTCGCTTCATTCTCGGTGCGGCCCTGAACCGTGACGTTTTCGGGCTCGAGGCGGCGACTATGATCCTCGTCCTCGTCGCGGTCGGCACCCAGCTCATCGCCGACGTCGTCTACACCTTCCTGAACCCGCGAATTCGCTTCGGCTAGAGGGACGATGGCACCCGAGAAACCTCCCCGTAAGCCACCCGTCGAGACAGCCGTCCCGCCCGTTCCCGGAGCTCCAGCGGTCGCCCTCCCAACGGGCGTCGCGCCCTCCGTGGGCCTCCAGCTGCCGTGGTACAAGCGGCTCTGGGAGGGCACGATCCCTCTTCGCGCGTCTCGGGTCGGGATGGTCGGCTTTGCGATCGTGGCGTTCTGGACGCTCGTCGCGATCCTCGGCCCCGTGCTTGCCCGCTACGACCCCGGCGACCAGGTCGTGGCCCCGATTCCCAAGGGGGCGACCATCCTCGACCTCCCCGGAGGCGCGTTCCCGTCCACGAAGCCGTATCGAGAGGACAATCCGGACACGCCTGAGGACGAGACGATCCTCGGGTACGTCCTCACGAACTCGGGGCCGACCTCGACGGCCTGGTTCGGAACGGACGATCGCGGACGTGACGTTTACTCGAGGCTCGTCATCGGCGCGCGGCAGGTGATGGTGATCGCGCCGCTCTCGATTCTCATCGGCGCAGTCATCGGCATCCTGCTCGGCCTCGCCGCGGGCTACTACGGCGGGTGGATCGACGAGATCCTCATGCGGATCCTCGACGCGATCATCGCGTTTCCGATCATCGTCGTCTTGCTTCTGATCGTCTCTTCGATCGGCGCTTCCCGCGTCACCGTCATCGCGGCGATCGCCGTCGCTTCCATACCCGGCGTCGCGCGCCTCGCGCGGTCCCTCACGCTGGACCTGCGGACCCGCGACTACGTGTCGGCGGCGCGCCTGCGGGGGGAGAACGCGATGTACATCATGGTGCGCGAGATCTTCCCGAACGCCTCCGGGCCGATCATCATCGATCTCACCCTTCGGGTCGGCTACGCCGTCTTCGCGATCGCGACGCTCGGCTTCCTCGGGCTCGGCCTGCCGCCTCCCACGCCCGACTGGGGCTCGATGGTGGCCGAGGGCAGAAACTTCGTCACGACAAACGCGTGGGCGGCGCTCTTCCCGGCCACCGCCATTGCCACCCTCGTGGTCGGTCTCAACCTGATGGCGGACGGCATCCGCCAGGAAAGCGCGCGGTACCGTTGATGGCAACCGCGGCTGCATCTCCGCGCACAGGCACCGAGCCCGTTCTTTCGGTTCGCAACCTTGCGATCGACTACCAGACGCGGAAGGGCGACATTCCCGCAGTGCGCGACGTCACCTTCGACCTTCGACGAGGCGAGACCCTGGCCATCGTCGGCGAGTCCGGGTGTGGCAAGAGCACCGTCGCCTTCGCGCTCATCGGCTTCCTGGGCAAGAACGGAAGGATCTCGGGCGGCTCCGTCGAGTTCCTCGGCCAGGACCTCACGGGCCTTGAGGAGGAGCAGCTTCGCCGCATCCGCGGCAACAACATCTCGATGGTCTACCAGGATCCGACGTCCGCGCTGAATCCGTCGCTCAGGGTCGGGGTGCAGCTGGCGGAGATCCTGACCGAGCACAACGAGGAGTGCGGTGAGAAGGAGGCGTACGAGCAGTGCGTCGCCATGCTCGAGCACGTGCACATGCCGGACCCGAAGAAGATGATGGAGCGCTACCCGCATCAGCTCTCCGGCGGGCAGCGCCAGCGTGTGATCATCGCCGGCGGGCTGCTCAACCGCCCGGCCCTCCTGATCATGGACGAGCCGACGACGGCTCTCGACGTGACGATCGAGGCGACCGTGCTCGACCTCGTCCAGGAGATCAAGGAGAAGTTCAACACCGCGGTGCTCTTCATCACGCACGACCTCGGTGTCGTGGCCCGCGTCGCCGACCGCGTCGCTGTGATGTACGCGGGCGAGGTCGTCGAGGAGGCGCCGATCAAGGAGCTCTTCGCGAACCCGCTGCACCCGTACACGCGTGGTCTCCTCGCTTGCATTCCGCGGGCCGGCGCGTTCAAGCGGGACACGGTGCTCCAGTCGATCCTCGGCGTCGTTCCGCCGCCCAATGCACTTCCCACCGGTTGCGCGTTCGAGCCGCGCTGTCCCTACAGCGAAGAGCGCTCGCGCGACGAGCATCCGGAGTTTCGGCCCCTGAACGGCAGCCACTCCGTCCGTTGCCATTTCGCCGAGGAGATCGCCGCCGGCACGAAGTCGCTCGACGAGCGGAAAGTCCACATCCCGGCTGCGGCCGTGGCGGAGCCCGGGGAGACGATTCTCGAGGCGACCGACCTGAAGACGTACTACGCTCAGAAGGGCCGCGGCCTGTTCGGCCTTGGCGAGAAGAGCGTCGTCAAGGCGTGCGACGACGTCGACTTCAGCCTGCGCGCAGGTCAGACGCTCGGGCTCGTGGGCGAGTCCGGATCGGGGAAGTCGACGGTGGCGAAGACGATCCTCGGGCTCGAGCCGGTCACGGGCGGCCATATCGAGTTCATGGGCCTCGACCTCAAGGGCACCGTGGACGACCGCGCCAGCAAGACGCTCAAGCTCCTCCAGATGGTGTTCCAGAGCCCCGACGCGACGCTGAACCCGACGATGAAGGTCGGCTCGGCGATCGCGCGAACCGTCGCCAAGCTGACGGATACGCCGCACAAGAGCGTGCGCGGCCGCGTGATCGAGCTCCTCGACTCGGTGAAGCTCGGCGAGCGGTACTACGACCGCCTGCCCCGCCAGCTCTCGGGCGGGGAGAAGCAACGTGTCGCGATCGCGCGAGCGCTCGCCGGGAACCCGAACCTGATCGTCGCGGACGAGCCGACGTCGGCACTCGACGTCTCCGTCCAGGCCGCCGTGCTCAACCTGCTCCTCGAGATCCAGTCGGAGAACAACACCGCCTTCATCCTCATCACCCACGACCTGAACGTCGTGCTCTATCTCGCGGACTGGATCGCGGTCATGTACCTGGGCCACATCGTCGACTACGGCCCGCGAGAGGCGTTCCTCAAGCCGCCGCACCACCCGTACACCGAGGCGCTCCTCTCCGCGATCCCGTTGCCGGATCCGAGCGTCGAGCCAAAGAAAGTGCGGCTCGAGGGGACGATCCCGTCGGCGATCGATCCTCCGAAGGGCTGCGTCTTCAACACGCGCTGCCCCCGCTATATCGGCGAGATCTGCCACACGGACCCGAAGATCCACCGCCTCGAGAACGGCCAGATGATCGCGTGTCACCACGACATCGAGTACCTCGCGTCGATCGACCCCGTCATCGACTTCGACGAAGTGCAGGAGCCGAGGCTGCTCGTTCCGTAGGCTGCTCGTGCCCGGCCGCGCCGCCGGAGCCAAACCATGATCCGGAGCCAGCTGGTTCAGAGCCGAACGGAGGTCGTCGCCGAGCGCGGCGTCGTCTCGGCGGGCGACCCCCGTGTTGCCGCAGCCGGTGTCCGCATCTTCGAGGAGGGCGGCAACGCCGTCGACGCGATCGTCGCGGGTGCCTACACCGCGTTCGTCGTCGAGCCCGCTCAGGCGGGCCTCGGCGGCTACGGGCACCTGTCGATGTTCCTGGCCGAGACCCAGGAGTTCGTCACGATCGACCACTACGTGCGGGCGCCTCGTCTCGCCCGGGCCGAGATGTTCGAGGTCGACCCGTCGCAGCACGAGATGTACTACGGCTGGCCCCGCGTCGCGGGGCAGCGCAACGAATGGGGCCATCTCGCAGCGGGCGTCCCGGGCGCCGTGGCCGGGCTCTGCCTCGCACAGGAGCGGTACGGGAAGCTGCCGCTCGCGCAGGTGCTCGAGCCGGCGATCGAGGCCGCGGACGAGGGAATTCGCGTCACGTGGAACCTCGTGCTCGGCATCACCGCCCGCTTCGAGGCGATCAGGAGCCTGCCCGAGGCCGCGGCCGTCCTTCTTCCCGGCGGTACGCCGCCGAAGCTGCCGGGCCTCGATCGCGACGCGGACCGAATCCATATGCCGGGCCTTGCGGAGACCCTTCGGCGGATCGCCAAGGAGGGCGCCGCCGGGTTCTACACGGGCCCCGTCGCCGAGGCGATCGAGCGGGAACTCCAGGCCAACGGCGGGATCCTGACGGCTGCAGACCTCGCCGCCTACGAGCCGAAGGTTTTACGCGAGCCGCCGGCGAGCTATCGCGGCCACGCGTACGTGACGGCGAACGACCCGATCGGTTACGAGGCGCTCAACATTCTCGACCACTTCGACCTCGCGAGCCACGGGCCCGACAGCGTCGAGTTCCGCCACCTCATGGCCGAGGCGCTCGGGCATGCGTTCGCCGACAGCATGACCCATTACGGAGACCCCGATTTCACCGAAAGCCCCGCGAACGCCCTCGCCAGCCGGGCGTTCGGCGCCGAGCGGGCTCGCGGCATCGACCCGGGCCGCGCCGCGCCGCGCCCGATTGCGGCCGCCGATCCCTGGCCCCACGATTCGGAGGAGCCCGCCCCGGAAATCCTCCCGACGCGGTCGAGCGGCGGCGTGCGCGGGACGAGCCAGCTGGCCACCGCCGACCGCGATGGAAACATGGCGTCTCTCATCACGAGCCTCTCGAACGCCTTCGGCTCGCTCGTCCTCGTGCCCGGGACCGGAGTGCTCCTGAACGACGGGATGCAGAACTTCGACCCACGTTCCGGCCGGGCGAACTCGATCGCGCCCGGGAAGATGCCGATCTTCGGGGTGCCCGCGATCGTCGCGGCGAAGGACGGCGACGCGGTCTTCGCCGCCGCCGGATCGGGCGGATACAGGATCACGACCGGCGTCCTGCACACGATGGTTCACGCAGTGGATTTCGGCCTGGGACTTCAGGCCGCGGTCGACGCACCGCGCGTCCACTGCCAGGGGGACGAGACGTTCGTGGACACGCGCATCCCGCCCGACGTGCGCGTGCGGCTGGCCGAGCTGGGACACGAGGTCGTGCCCCAGGAAGAGGTTCCGGGGACGTTCTTCTTCGGCCGCGTCAGCGCGGTCCGGCGCGACCCGGTGACCGGACTACTCCACGCGGCCTCCGGACCCGCGTGGCACACCGCCGCGGCGGGCGTTTGACCTAGCGGCGGCCGACGGGGGCGGCGATGGGTGGCTCGGGCTCGCGGTCGAACTCGGCGAGCATGCGCTCGACGTCGGCGATGCTCTCGCGCAAAGCCGTGCGGAGATCCTCCGGCGGCCGGTCGAAGTCGGCGGTGGCGGCCGCGAAGCGCTCGAGCTTTCGCGCGGCTGCGACCGCAGCGAAGCGGCTCCCCTCGACGAGTGCGATCGCGTCGCCGTCGACGCGGCGCAGCCTCGGCATCGTCGTCGCGGTCGGGTCGTCGATCTGGGGGTGCGGGGTGAAGAAGGAGCCGACGATCGTGACGCGCTCGTGTGGCTCTTCGAGCCGGGTGGCGCGATGGAGCACGCGGTGCCCCTGCTGGAAGATCGCCCAGCCGGGGCCGGGAAACTGCGGGCTCCGCACGCGGTCGGCGGGAAGCTCCCCGTCGCGCTCGAGCAGCGCCTTCCCCTCCTCGACGGGGCCGAAGAAGTACTCGAAGCGCCCTCCCTTCATGTCGTGCGGGTCGGTGACCATGAGGACGTAGTCGAACGAGGTGATGTCCGCATGCCACTGGTCGACATTGAGCGAGAGGTCGTCGGGCGCGTAGTTGATGTGAACCGCGTGGTGGGAGACCGGATGAGGCTCGATCGGTGCCTGAGCGAGCTCACGAAGCCAGGCGATCAGCTTCGGATCGGTCGCGAGGCCCCAGAGGAACTCGGAGCGGTAGACGCCTCCCCGGACGAACTTCGGGATGCGGTCGCTACCTCTGGCCGAGCCCTCGAGCTCCGCGCAGATCTCCTGCAGGACCCGCACGCCTTCGTCTGTCAGGAAGCGGAACGGCTCCGTGATGGCAACGGGCGAGAACGCGTTCGGCCCGGCGGCTTCCTCCCCGAGCTCGTCGAGCGTGTAGACGCGCTCCGGAGGGCGAAACTCGAGATACGCGGCGTCCCAGGAGACGTCCGAGGCGAGCCTGTCGTAGCCAGGGGGCCCGTGCACGAGCGCCACTATAACCCCGTCGAATGGCCGCCGGCGAGCGCGATCCGGACACGGAGCGCGCGAACCTGAGCGGCAACGAGAGTTAGGGCGCAGAGCGAGGCGACGAGGAGAAACGGGACGGAGTCGCCCGCCGCGTCGGCAAGAGCGCCCCCGGCTGCCGATCCGGCGAATTGGCCGGCCGCCCAGACGAGCGTCATGAGGGCGAAGCCGAACCCCTGGTGGATTCCCGCGGCGTCCGAGCCGTCGGTCAGGAGCGCGAGGCCGGGAACCCAGAAGATGCTGTAGGAGACGGCGGTGCCGACGACCACGGCCGCCAGCAGCCAGGGATCGTCGACGAAGGGGAGGGCGACCGAGAACGCGAGCGCCCCGAGCAGGCCCGCGCGGACGGGGAGCAGGCGTCCGTGCGAGTCGGCGAGGCGCCCGACTGCCGGGCTGGCAAAGGCCTGAACTGCGGCGGCGGCGAGGAAGACGGCGCTGACGCCGATCGTGCCCCACCCGGCCGCGTCGAGGTCGAGCGGCGCGAGCACCGAGAGGACGCCCACGAGGAGGGCCGTCAGGCTGCCGAGCCAAAGTCCGCTCGCCACGCGAGGCTCGAGCACGGCGCCGAAGAGTGCCTTCAGAGACGTCGAGGCGGCTCGCGCGGCACCGGGCGTCACCCAGGTCCACGCGATGATGAGCACGCCCAGCACGGCGACGCTCGAGAAGGTCGGGATGCGGCCGTAGAGCGCTGCCGCTCCTCCCAGCACGGGGCCGAGGAGGATCCCGACCAGCGCCGCGCGCGACACACGTCCGATCAGCTCGCCGCGGCGGTCGCGCGGCCCCGCCGTGACGAGCCACGCGAGGGCGCCCGTCCACGACGCCGCGACGCTCAGGCCCTGGCCGAAGCGCCCGAGCTCGAGGAGCCACACCGTCGGTGCGAGCGCGAACGTGAGCGACGAGACTACGGTGAAGCCGAGGCCGAGCAGCACCGAGCGCTTGACGCCGATCCGAGCAGCCAGGAGGCCTCCCGGGATCGCGCCGACGAGCAGGCCCGCGGGATAGGCCGCGACGAGCAAGCCCGATTCGGTCTTCGAGAGGTCGAACTCGCGGGCCAGCTCCGGTAGGTACGGCGCGAGGGCAGCCGCGAAGATCGTGTTGTAGAGCACGACTGCTCTGACGAGAGCGAGAAGACGGCCCACGCGGTCGAGGCTAGCCGGGCGCCCGGCCGGGTGGACCGGGCGTCGGCGTCTGACTAGCGTGCGAAGGCGCTCTTGAGTCGACCGACTACGCCGCGCCAGAGGTGCGAGGGGGGAGCCTCGGCGTCGGCCAGGAGCTCGGCCTGGCGCTCCGTCGCGATCAAATATGCGAGTTCTGGGCTGGTCAGATCCATGGTGTCCTCCGATCGTTTCCTTCTCTTTGCAGAGTAGCGATAAAAACTTCGACGTCAAATAACTTAACGTCAAGTTAAGCTCTGGTTATTCCCGACGAGGATCACGTTGATTTCGCGCTCGAGGGGTGGCGCAGAGAGCGCCCTGATCTGAACACGGCCGCGAAGGCCGTGGTCCAGCGCCTAGGCAGGGGCGCCCGCTATGTGGAGCGATCGATTGAGCACGTCTTCGACGAATTCGGCCTCCACCCGTACGAGTTCTACGTTCTGGGCGTCCTGCGCCGTTCGGGCAAGCCCTACCGAATGAGCCCGACCCAGCTTGCCCGCACGCTTCTCCTGACCGCGGCGTCCGTCACGCATCGCGTCGACCGGCTCGAGAAGGCGGGCCTCGTTCGCCGCATCCCCGATCCGGACGACCGCCGCGGCATCTTCGTCGAGCTCACTCCCAGGGGACTCGGCCTCGTCGATCGCGCGATCGAGGCTCACGCCGCGGCGGAGGAGTACGCGGTCTCGGGCCTCACGCCCGGCGAGCAGAAGGAGCTCGCGCGCATGCTCCGCAAGCTCCTGCTCACCTTCGGGGACACGCGTCCGGATCGCCCAAAGTAGCCGGTTCGTTCAGTAGACGACGTTTAGGCACCAGCCGCCGTCGATGCGGAGGCTCGTGCCGGTGATGTACGCGGCTCGATCGGAGGCGAGAAAGGCGATCGCGTCCGCGATCTCCTCGGGCCGCCCGAACCGGCCCATCGGAACGGCCCCGGCCTGCTCCTCGTACACGTTCTCCGCGCTTACCCCGCGCTCGTCGGCCTCGGCCTCCACGAGAGCCTCGATCCGCTCGGTGGCGATCCACCCCGGGAGGACGTTGTTGACGCGGATGTTCTCGGGTGCGAGCTCGGTGGCGAGGTACTTCGAAAAGCCTGTCGTGGCAAGGCGCGCGACGGACGCGGAGGCCGTGTGGCCGACGAGCTGGTGCAGGTCGCAGCCGAAGATGTTCACGATCGATCCGCCGCCGGCGAGGCGCAGATGCGGGACGGCCGCGCGTGCGAGCCGTATGACCCCCAGAGTCATCCGCTCCCATGCGGCCTGCCAGTCCTCATCGCTTCGGGATGTCGCCGTTCCATAGTCGGGCGGGCCCGTGTTCGTGACGAGGACGTCGAGGCCGCCGAGAGCCGCGACGGTCTCGGAGACGATCCGCTCGCAGTCCTCGGCCCGGCTGATGTCCCCTGGAATCGCGAGTGCCTGCTGGCCGGTCGCCGCGGCGATCTCCTCCGCCGCCCGTTCCAGCTCGTCGGCGGTACGGGCGTAGACGGCGACCGAGCACCCCTCGCGCGCCAGCGTCAGAGCGGCGGCTCGCCCGAGACCGCGGCTCGCGCCGCCGACTAGCGCCTTCTTCCCTGCGAGACCGAGATCCACGGCTCAGGCCGTCGGCGACCACATCTCGAGCTCGACGGGGAGGTGGACGACCGAGGGGCCGTCCGTCGAGAAGGCGTGGTCGAGCGCGTCGCCGAGGTCGTCAGGGGTCGTCGATTCGACCGGAACGCCGAACGCGCGCACGAGCGCGGGGAAGTCGGGCTGCTCGAGGTCGACGGCGTAGGTC
>JACCYG010000328.1 GCA_013696595.1 Actinomycetota bacterium
GACCTACACCTACGCCGACGCCAGGTTGCCTTCCATCGACGGCCAGCTTCTCGCGTACGCGGATGCCGCCGGAGTTCGCGTCGTCGAATGGCGTACCGGCGTCGAGCGGGCGCGAATCCCCGGCACCGTCTCGCGACCCGGGCTCGACTGGCCGTGGCTCGCGTACCGGGAGGACTATCCGGAGGGGGGCAAGGCGATCCGACTCAGAAACCTGGACACGGGGGAGACCCGCTCCCTGGCGCTCACCGGATCAAGCTGGCGCGGAGATCTCGGCCGCCCGACGATCGCGGCCGGCCGAGTGGCCTGGCACGTCGTCTACCCGGCGGGGTCTCGCATCGTCCTCTATCGCGTGGCGGAGGCGACGCGCACGCTCGTCGTCCGCAGCCGGATCGCGCTTTTCTCGCATCCTGCGCTGACGTCGGCCCGCATTGCGTGGGTCGAACAGCGAAACGGCTCGACACGCCTGCGCCGGCGCCTGATCAGCGGAAGCGTGGTCTACACGCTCGCCGAGATCCGTGGGCGCTCGCCGAGCATGTGGACGACCGCGCTCGGCGGGCGAACGGCGTATTACACGCGCTGGGCCCTCAGCACGGGCGCGGCGAGGATCCACAGCGTCACGCGCTAGGCGCCGACTCTGTTTCCCAGACACGAGGACAGGGGTAGGATCGCGCCACTATGGCGGCCGGACCACCCTGGCGAAACCTCGCGGAGATGGATCTCAGCTTTGCCCGGTCGCGACGGCGCGCCGCGCGGCGGCGTGGCAAGGAACCCAACCGCGTGCCCGCACGGAGGGGGAGATTTGTGGTTGTCGCCGCCGGGGTGTTCGCTCTCGCCGGCGTGCTCGTCGCCGAGGCGCAGACACCAGCCGATGAGACGACCGAGCGGCCGAGCTCGTCCCGGAAGGCGGAGTGCCCGGTGCCCGCGAAGTTCCGCCACGCTTTCGCCTCCGTGGCGCGCGAGGCGCGTCTCCGGCTTTCGCTTCTCGTGGCGGTCGCGTACGAAGAATCCGCGCTGGATCCCGACGCTCGGTCGGCGGCGGGCGCTCAGGGGCTTCTTCAGCTCATGCCCGCGACGACGCAGGAGCTCGAGGCCGACGCAGCCGTCCCGAGCGAGAACGTTCGCGCGGGGGCGCGCTATCTGCGCCGCATGCTCGACCGTTTCGGCGGCGACCTCGACCTCGCGCTCGCCGCCTACAACGCCGGACCGAGCGCCGTCTCCCGCGCGGGCGCGGCTCCGTCTCTCGAGACCGTCGCCTACGTGCTGAACGTGAAGGCGCGCCAGGCCACACTGAGCGGCTGCGACTAGGCGCTCCGGACGTGGACGACCTGCGGCAGAGGGACGAGGCGGAGGGTTCCCCTACGACCATGTCGGCGCGCGGTTCGCCGCCGCTCCCCGAGCCCGAGCTTCGGCAGTAGCGGCCCTCTGGGCCACGCCTAGACTGGCCGAGTGAGCCGGGTTCTCGAGCGCCTCGAGGAAGGGCGTGTCATCGTCGCCGACGGCGGCACCGGCGCCCTGCTCTCCGCACGTGTCCCACGACTCCGCGTCCCCGAGGAGGCGAACATCAAGGCGCCCGAGAGCGTGATTGGTGTCCACCACGGGTTCATCCGTGCCGGCGCCGACCTGATCGAGACGAACACGTTCGGAGCGAACCGGCGCAAGCTCTCAGTGCTCCTCCTGGAGGACCGCCTGACGGAGATCGTCGAGCGCGGGGTCAAGCTCGCTCGAGAGGCGCGCGAGATCGCCGGCACGGACGTGCTCATCGCCGGATCGATCGGGCCGCTCGGCGACCTGGAAGGGACGCACGGCGGCGAAGACGCTTTCGAGGTCTTCCTCGAGCAGGCGCGTCTGCTCGAGGGTCGCGGGGTCGACCTGTTCATGGTCGAGACGTTCTTCGATCTCGAGGAGCTCGAGACGGCGATCGCGGCCGTGCGGGACGTCTCCTCGCTTCCCGTCGTCGCGCAGCTCACCTTCGACGAGGACGCCGAGACCCTGGCCGGCGTCGGGGCTCGTGACGCCTTCGAGCGTCTGCGGAGCGCGGGCGTTGCCGCGGTGGGGGCCAATTGCGGGCTCGGGCCGCAGGCCGCTCTTGCAGCCCTCAACGAGATGAACGGAGCAGCGAACGGGACGCCGCTCACGGCCCAGCCGAACGTCGGACTTCCGAGCCGCTCCGGCGGCCGGATCATCTACCCGAACGCGACGCCGGACTACTTCGCCGAGTTCGCGGCCCAGGCGCGGAACCTCGGCGCGAGGATCATCGGGGGCTGCTGCGGTACGACCCCGGCCCAGATCGCGGCCATCCGAGCCGCGGTCGAAGAGGGACGCGAGCCGCGGGTGCGCTTGCTGGCGCTCGAACGGGACATCGCCCCGCACGTCGCGCAGGTCTCCGAGCAAACGGTTCTGCAGCGGATGCTCGAAGCGAAGCAGTGGGTCGTCTCGGTGGAGCTCGATCCGCCCAAGGGCACGAACATGGAAGCGATGCTGGATGTCGCCACGCGCCTGCAGGCCTCCGGCGTCGTGCACGAGGTCGACATCAACGACAACCCGATGGCGCGCGCACGGCTCTCGGCGCTCATGGCCGCGATCGCGATCGAGCGGACCGTCGGGCTCGAGACGATCCCGCACGTGACCCCGCGCGACGCCTCGATCATGGGCCTCCAGTCGCAGCTTCTGGGCGCCCACGCAGAGGGAATCCGGAACATCCTCGCCGTCACAGGCGACCCGCCGCACGTCGGCGACTACCCGGGGTCGAGCGGCGTCTACGACATCGATGCGATCGGGCTCACGGCCCTGCTCTCGCACTTGAACCGAGGCGAGGACTACTCCGGGAAGGCGATCGACGCGCCGACCTCGTTCTACGTGGGCGTCGCCGTGAACCCGTCCGCGGAAGACCTCGAGACCGAGCTCGCCCGTTTTCGGCAAAAGCTCGAGTCCGGCGCACGCTTCGCGATGACCCAGGCGCTCTTCGACATCGCGTATCTCGATCGCTTCCTGGACGCGCTCGGCGGCGAGTCGCCGATCCCGATGCTGGTCGGAATCTGGCCCGTCCGGAGCTTCCAGCTCGCGTACCGGCTCCACAACGAGGTCCCCGGCATCACGATCCCCGATCCGGTTCTGAGGCGTCTGGAAGACGCGGGGCCCGACGCTGCGCGGGTCGGCCTCGAGCTCGGCCGCGAGCTGATGGAGGCATCCCGCTCCCGCGCTGCGGGGATCTACGTGATCCCGCCGTTCAAGGAGCCGGCCGCGGCGCTCGAGCTTCTCGACGTCTGAGCGGATTCGTCGCGACCCTGCGCGCTGTTCGTCACGATTGTGCTCCACTTGCGCGATTTTTCCGAAGGCTGAATCCCGGGTAGGGGCGGGCCGGGTACGCCTCCGCGTTCGGTTGCCCGCACGCGGGACACAATCGGACTGAGGTTGTCGGGATACACTTTGTCCATGGCCGAGCTCGGGACGATGCGGGTGAAGAGCGGCCTCGCCGAGCTGCTGAAAGGCGGGGTGATCATGGACGTGACGACCGCCGAGCAGGCGCGCATCGCCGAGGACGCGGGCGCCGTCGCGGTGATGGCGCTCGAGCGCGTGCCCGCCGACATCCGGAAGGAAGGCGGCGTCGCTCGCATGGCCGATCCCGGGAAGATCCGCGAGATCCAGGAAGCCGTCACGATCCCGGTCATGGCGAAGGCCCGCATCGGGCATTTCGTCGAGGCGCAGATTCTCGAAGCTCTCGAAGTCGACTACATCGACGAGAGTGAAGTGCTCACGCCCGCAGACGAGGAGAACCACATCGACAAATGGAAGTTCCGCGTCCCGTTCGTGTGCGGCTGCCGCGAGCTCGGTGAGGCGCTCCGGCGCCTCAGCGAGGGCGCTGCGATGATCCGGACGAAGGGAGAGGCGGGGACCGGCGACATCGTGAATGCCGTCCGCCACATGCGCGCGGTCTTCGGAGGCATGCGGCGGCTCCAGCGCCTCTCCGAGGACGAGCTCTACTCGGAGGCGAAGAACCTCCAGGCCCCGCTCGAGCTCATCCGCTGGGTGGCCGAGCACGGGCGCCTGCCGGTCGTGACCTTCACCGCGGGCGGGATCGCGACCCCGGCCGACGCGGCGCTCTGCATGCAGCTCGGCGCGGACGGCGTCTTCGTCGGATCCGGGATCTACAAGAGCTCGGACCCTTCGGAGCGCGCGAAGGCGATCGTCGAGGCGACGACGCACTTCGAGGACCCCGAGATCCTTGCCCGCGTCTCCGCCGGCCTGGGCGAGCCGATGCGCGGCCTCGACGCGGCCTCGCTCTTGCCCGAAAAGCTGCTCGAAACCCGCGGCTGGTAGACGCGGCAATCGAAACAGTCCGCGCAACACACGCGCGTTTTTTCCGAGTACGCTGACAGCACGGGGGCAAGGGGCCGAAGGCCCCCGGGGGTACAGTTACTCGCGCGATGGGGACTCGCCCGACGATCGGTGTGCTCGCCCTACAGGGGAACTTTCGCGAGCACGCGGCGACGCTGCGGCTGCTCGACGCCGACGTCGTCGAGGTGAGAAAGGCCGAGCACGTGCACGGGCTCGACGGCCTCGTGATTCCCGGCGGCGAGTCGACGACGTTCATGCGCCTGATGCAGACCTACGGGCTCGACGAGGTGGTCTCGCGCTTCGAACGACCGGTGCTCGGGACGTGCGCCGGCATGATCGTCCTCGACCGCGACCACCTCGATCTCGTCGACGTCCAGACCGAGCGAAACGCGTACGGCCGCCAGGTGCACAGTTTCGAGGCCGACCTCGAGCTCGCCGACGACCCCGAGCCGCTCCGCGGCGTCTTCATCCGCGCCCCGCGGGTCGAGGACACAGGGCCCGGGGTCGAGGTCCTCGCGGAGCACGACGGCCACCCGGTGCTGCTCCGCCAGGGCCGCTTCATCGTCGCCTCGTTCCATCCGGAGCTCACGGACGACACGCGGGTGCACGAACGATTTCTCGACCTGGTCAGGGAGGAACAACTTGTCCGGACATAGCAAGTGGTCGTCGATCAAGCACAAGAAGGGCGCGGCGGATGCGAAGCGCGGCCAGCTCTTCTCGAAGCTCTCGCGCGCGATCATCATCGCCGCGAGAGACGGTGGCCCCGACCCGGACGCCAACTTCGCCCTCGCGAACGCGATTCAGAAGGCGCGCGACAACTCGATGCCGAAGGACAACATCGAGCGCGCCATCACACGCGGAAGCGGCTCCGGCCCGGACGGGCGAGCGTACGAGCAGATCACCTACGAGGGCTACGGCCCGGGCGGTGTCGCGATTCTCGTCGAGGCCGTGAGCGACAACCGCAACCGCACGGCGTCCGACATCCGGCACGTCTTCACGAAGCAGAGTGGGAACCTCGCCGCGAGCGGCGCCGTCTCCTGGCTCTTCGAGCGGAAGGGCGTGGTGCTCGTGGACGCGGATTCGGCGGACGAGGACGACGTCATGCTCGCAGCCGCCGAGGGAGGCGCGGAGGACGTCTCGCGCGAGGGGTCGAGCCTACGGGTCGTCTGTGCGCAGGAGGACCTGCCAGCCGTTCGCCAGGCGCTCGAGTCAGTCGGCATCGCCTACGAGTCCGCCGAGCCGACCATGCTGCCGAAGACGACCGTCGAGATCGCCGAGGAGGGGACCGCGAAGAAGTTGCTCCGGCTGATCGACGCGCTCGAGGAGAGCGACGACGTTCAGGACGTCTATGCGAACTTCGACATCCCCGAGCGCGTGCTCGAAGCGGTCGCGTAGCGCGCTACGCGGGCAGGCGCACAGCGCGGTTCCCGGCGAGTACGTCCGCGAGTGCGTCCCTGAGCCTCAGCCTCGCGGTTGCGCGGCCTGCGGCGACGCGCCGCGGCACACGAAGCGCGATCGTCCGGACCCCGGGCCCGAGTGAACCCCGCGTCGCCGATTGCGAGCCGCGCGCAGGAACGTCCGGGCGCGCGCCTAACCTCGCCTCGTGAGAGTCCTCGGCATCGATCCGGGCACGGCCGCGTGCGGCTTCGGAATTGTCGAGGCGGACGGCGGGCGCCTGACCGCTCTCGACCACGGCTGGTGGCGAAGCCCCGCGGGCGAGTCGATCGAGATCCGGCTCAAGCGCATCCACGACGGCGTCGCCGAGCTCATCGACGAGCACGCGCCCGACGCAGTCGTCCTCGAGGAGTCTTACGTAGGAGCGGACGCGCGCACCGCGCTCTCGGTCGGGCAAGCGCGCGGCGCCGTGCTCGTCGCGTGTGCGACCGCGAGCGTCTATTGCACCGAGTACCCGCCCGCGAGCGTGAAGGTCGCCGTCTGCGGGTACGGTCGCGCCGAGAAGGCCCAGGTACAGCGCATGGTGAAAACGATCCTCGGCATGCGCGAGGTGCCGAGGCCCGATCATGCCGCGGACGCGCTGGCAGTCGCCATCTGTCACGCACTCGCGCCGCCGCTCCAGGCGCTCGTGGGAGCCACGCGATGATCGCGCGTCTGCGCGGCAAGCCCGTCGCCTGGGACGCGGAAGGGCTCGTGCTCGACGTCGGCGGCGTCGGGTACC
>JACCYG010000346.1 GCA_013696595.1 Actinomycetota bacterium
GGAATTGGACAGGCGGCGGCCGTCGCGCTCGCCGGCGCGGGCGCTCGCCTGGCGCTGGGCGCGCGCCGGGTCGAGCGGGTCGAGCGGCTGGCGGACGAGCTCGCCGGAGACCACGTGTTCGCGCCCCTGGACGTCATCGATCCGGAGAGCGCGTCGCGTTTCGTTGAGCACGCGGTCTCGGAGCTCGGCGGCATCGACATCTTGGTGAACGGAGCGGGCCTCGCACTCGGCAGAGTCTCGATCGCCGAGGGAAGCGACGAGGACGACCGCGTCGTCTTCGAGACGAACGTGCTAGGGCTCCTGCGCATGACGCGCCTCGTCCTTCCGCACATGGAGGACGGCCGCGGCCACGTCGTGAACCTGGGGTCGACGGCGGGCCGCGAGGCCTACATCTACGGCGGCATGTACGTCGGCTCGAAGTACGCGGTTCGCGCGCTCACGTACGTGCTGCGGAAGGAGCTCGTCGGGAGAATCCGCGTGTCGACGGTCGATCCCGGCATGGTCGGAGGCACGGAGTTTTCCGACGTGCGATTCGGCGGCGACGAGGAGCGCAAGCGCGCCGTCTACGAGGGGGTCGACTACGTCACGGCAGAGGACATCGCCGACTGCATTCTCTGGGTCGTGACGCGTCCGCCGCATATGAGCGTCGACGAGGTCGTGATCAGACCGCTCCAGCAAGCGAGCCAGGACGAGATCGTCCGGCGCACGGACGCCCGGTAGATGGCCCTCACGATCCTCGAGGGGTCGACGTTCTGCGTCTGCGACGAGCGCGGCGACCTCGACGGCCCGACGATGGGCCTCTTCACGGAGGACACGCGGTTCCTCTCGCGCTGGCTCCTGACGATCAACGGCGCGCGGCCGCTTCTGCTCTCGTCTGGGCAGGTCGAGTACTACTCGGTGGCCTTCTATCTTCGAAATCCGGTCACCGGCGGGCTGGGCCAGGACGAGCTCTCGATCGCCCGCGAGCGCTTCGTGGGCGAAGGGATGCAGGACCACCTCGTCGTCCGAAACCACGCCCATCGGCCGGTCGAGTTCGAGCTTGCCCTCGAGGCCGGCAACGACTTCGCCGACATCTTCGCGGTCAAGGAGTACGACTTCGCGCTCGGCGATCCGCAGAATGCGAAGCCACTTCCCCCGCTTGTCTCTCCGTCGTACGAGGAAGAAGACAACCGCCTCGTCCTCGCGGCCGGCGACGACTACGCCGGCCTGACGCAGGTCTTCTTCTCGGGCCGCGGCGACGTGGACGGAGCCGTCGTGCGCTACCGCGTCGGGCTCGATCCAGGAGAGCGCTGGCAGCTTCGCATCGACATCACGCCGTCGTCGGACGGGTCGCGAACCGCCCCGCGCCTCGTCGAGCGGGAGTTCGGCGAGGAGCTCTCGCGCGTTCGCGCATCCCTCGACGCCTGGAAGATGCGCGTCCCTCAGCTGCGGGCCTCGTGGGACCCGCTCGCGGCGGCCTTCGAGCGATCGGTGTCGGACCTCGCGTGTCTCCGCATGCGCGAGGACGGCGCCGTCGACCAGCTTCCGGCGGCCGGCATGCCCTGGTTCATGACCGTCTTCGGCCGCGACACGCTCATCACGTCTCTTCAGGGCCTTCTGCTCGGGCCGGAGCTCGCGCGGAACGCGCTGACCGCGCTCGCGGAGCTTCAGGCGACGGAGGACGATCCGGACATCGACGCCGAGCCGGGGAAGATCGTCCACGAGGTCCGCGCCGGAAAGGCGGCGAAGGCCTGGTTCCCGCGGTATTACGGAACCGTCGACGCGACGCCGCTCTTCCTGATCCTCCTCTCGGAGGTCTGGCGGTGGACGGACGATGCGGGCTTTGTTCGAGGGCTCCGCGAGCCGGCCCTGAACGCGCTTCGCTGGATCGACGAGTATGGCGATGCCGACGGAGACGGCTTCGTCGAGTACTGTCGCCGCTCGTCGCGCGGCCTCGAGAACCAGTCGTGGAAGGACTCGGGGAACTCGCAGCTCTTCCAGGACGGAACGCAGGCCGAGGCGCCGATCGCCCCCTGCGAGGTGCAAGGCTACGTCTACGACGCGAAGCTTCGCGCGGCGGAGCTCGCGCGCGAGGTCTGGCGCGATCGGGAGCTTTCCGACCGGCTCGATCGCGAGGCGCAGGAGCTCCGGGAGCGTTTCAACGAGGCGTTCTGGTGCGAGGAGCGCGGCGGGTACTACGCGCTCGCGCTCGACAGGGAAAAGCGGCGGATCGACTCGCTCACGTCGAACATCGGGCACCTCCTCTGGAGCGGGATCGTCTCGCCGGAGCGGATCGAGCCGGTCGTCGACCGTCTGATGGGCGAAGAGCTTTGGTCGGGATGGGGCGTGCGGACGATGTCCTCGGCCGACGCGGGGTACAGCCCGCTCACGTATCACAACGGCACGGTCTGGCCGCACGACAACGCCCTGATCGCGGCCGGGCTCGCGCGCTGCTCACGCTGGCTCGAGGCGCAGCGGATCGTCCGGCGCGTGGTCGAGGCGTCCGCGCACTTCGAGCACCAGCTGCCGGAGGTCTTCGCCGGCTTTCTGCGCTCGGAGACTCCGTTCCCGATCGCCTACCCGACCGCTGCGCGACCGCAGGCGTGGGCCGCCGGCACCCCGGTCCTCCTTCTCCAGCTTCTGCTGGGTATCCAGCCCGATCGCCGGCGCCAGACGCTTGCGACCGTTGCGCCGCCCGAATTGCCTTCGTGGGCGGGGTCACTCAGACTCTCCGGCGTGCGCGCCTTCGATCGAACCTGGAACGTCACCCTCGAGGACGGGGCGGTCACGGTCGCCGAGGGGTAGGGTCTGGAGTGCGGATCGCGATCCTCGCGCCGGTGTGGTTCCCCGTTCCTCCGACGGGATACGGCGGGATCGAGTCGGTCGTCTCGCTGCTCGCGGACGGGCTCGCCGACGCCGGTCACGAGGTGACGCTTTTCGCCTCGGGCGACTCGCGCACACGCGCGAAGCTCGCGTCGGTCTTCGCGGAGGCGCCGTCGAGCCTGATCGGGAGCAGCTGGGTCGACCTGCGCCACGCCGTCTCCTGCTATACGCGGGCGGCGGAGTTCGACGTGATCAACGACCACTCAGGGATGGTGGCCGCGGCGCTCGCCGGGACCGTCGCGACGCCCGTCGTCCACACGGTCCACGGACCCGTGGAGGACATCGCACACGGCAATTACAAGGCGATCGCCGAGCTCAGCCCCGAGATCGGGTTCATCTCGCTGTCGCTCAACCAGCGCAAGCCGGCGCCTGAGCTTCCGTGGGTGGCGAACTGCCCGAACGCGCTCGACCTCGACTCGTACCCCTACCACGCTGAGCGCGGGGAATACCTGCTCTTCCTCGGACGCTTCAGCGAAGACAAGGGATGCCATCGTGCGATCGAGGTGGCGAAGCGAGCGGGGATCCCGCTGAAGATCGCGGGGAAGAAGCGGGACCACGCCGAGCTCGAGTACTTCGACGCGATCGTGCGGCCCCATCTGGGCGAAGACGTCGAGTACCTCGGCGAGACGAGCCACCTCACGAAGGTCGCGCTTCTACAGAATGCCCGCGCGACGCTCTTCCCGATCGAGTGGGAGGAGCCCTTCGGCCTCGTCATGATCGAGTCGATGGCGTGCGGGACCCCGGTGATCGCGACGCGGTGGGGGGCGGTGCCCGAGGTGGTCGAGCATGGGCGGAGCGGGATCATCGTGGACCACTACCTCGACATGGTCGACGCGATCTCGGAGGCCGACGCGCTCGAGCCGGGCGAATGCCGCCGCTACGCGGAGGAGCGCTTCTCGGCCGTGCGTATGGTCGCCGACTACGAGGCGGTCTACCGAACCGTCGCGGGCCTTCGCCGGGGGAGATCGCGGTTCGCGCCTTGGCGGCGCTAACCCGAGCGGGACGGTTCAGCGACCCTCGTGAGCGCCTGTTCTAGGTCCGCGATCAGGTCGTCGGCCGATTCGATTCCGACGGAGAGGCGGATGAGGTTGTCGGGGACCGGGAACGGCGACTCCGCGGTCGATGCGTGCGTCATGAGCCCGGGGTGCTCGATCAGGCTCTCGACACCGCCGAGGCTCTCGCCGAGCTGCCAGACCGACGTTGACCGCAGAACCTCGAGCGCGTCCTGCTGCGAGCCGGCGACCTCGAACGACATCATCCCGCCGAAGTCGTCCATCTGCGCGGCGGCCAGGTCATGGGCCGGATGGCTTACGAGACCGGGGTAGCGCACGCGCTCGACCGCCGGATGGGCTTCGAGGAACTCGGCGATCCTGCGCGCGTTCGCGCAGTGCTCGCGCATCCGGACCGAGAGCGTCTTCAGCCCGCGAAGGACGAGCCACGAGTCGAACGGCCCCGGGATCCCTCCCAGCGACTTCTGGAGAAAGGCGAGCCGGTCGGCGATCGTCGGGTCGTTCGTCGCGGCGAAGCCTCCCACGACGTCCGAGTGCCCACCCAGGTACTTGGTCGTCGAGTGGATGACGACGTCGGCGCCGAGATCGAGCGGCCGCTGGAGGTAAGGCGTCGCAAACGTGTTGTCGACCACGCAGATCGCTCCGACGGAATGCGCGGCTTCCGCCGCCGCCCGGATGTCGACGACGTTCAGGAGCGGATTCGTGGGCGATTCGACCCAGACGAGCCGCGTGCGCTCGTCGAGCGCCTCGCCGAGGCGCGTGCTCATTTCCTCGGTAGACCGGAAGTCGAACACGTAGCCCTTCGGCTCGTACACCTTCGAGAAGAGGCGATACGTCCCCCCGTAGACGTCGTTCACGGAGACGACGCGGTCACCGGGCGAAACGAGGTGCATGAGCGTCGTCGTCGCGGCCATCCCGGACGCGAAGGCAAATCCGAAGCCCGCATTCTCGAGGGAGGCGAGGCAGGTCTCGAGGGCCGTGCGCGTCGGGTTGCCGCTCCGGGAGTAGTCGTAGCCCTTGTGCCGCCCGACCTCCTCCTGGATGTACGTGGAGGTCTGGTAGATCGGGACGATCACGGCGCCCGTCGTCGGATCCGGCTCCTGGCCGTCGTGAATCGCGCGCGTCTCGAAGTCCACGGCGTCGATGTTACCCGGGAGGATCCTCGACGCTCTCGGCGCCGAGGAACGCCGCGAGACGCTCGAGCGCTTCACCCAGGCCGCTCAGATCCCCCCGCGGCTCAGCGAAAACACCGTGGACGCGGAAGATCCGCGCCCGGCGATCGTACTCCGGATCGATGCGGCCGACCAGCCGGTCGCCGTGCAGGACGGGAAGGACGAAGTATCCGTACTCGCGTTTCGCCTTCGGGACATAGATCTCCATCCGGTAGCGGAAGCCGAAGAGTTCCTCGGCCCGGTCACGATTGTGGATGAGACGGTCGAACGGCGAGAGGAGCGTCGTACGAGCCGGAACCGGATCGTCCGCACGCTCGAGTAGGTCAGGGTGGGCGACCCAGGTGCCTGGCACGTCTCGCACGCGCACGGCCACGCCCGGTCCTCTCCGGACGATTCCGAGCGACCGCACCCGGCGCTCCGCGATCTGCCGCTCTGCTTCGCGCGCGGAGACGGTCTCGGTGCGCGGGTACCACCGCCCCGCGAGGTCCCAGAGCCGT
>JACCYG010000356.1 GCA_013696595.1 Actinomycetota bacterium
AAGCGACCCGCATAGGGGTACCTACGGGGGGGTCCCCCCGGGGGAAATCAATGCGCGCGAGTAACAGATAGGCCCTGCGACGAGGGGGTTGAGGCCTGCGACGAGGGGTTCGGCTCTTGCGGCGACGTCGGAGATGGTGCAGGTCGCGAGTGGGGGCATCCCACGCCTTGACCCGGGTCAAGAGGAGGGTGTGGCGGACGCGAATCGGGCCACGCTTATGTGCCGGCAGGAGGTCGGCGGAGGCGCTTCGCCTGGGCCCGGCGGCGCTTGGCTTCGAGCCTTCGCTCTTGTGACCCTGCCGTAGGTCTGGTGGGCCGGCGCTTCCGCTCCACTCGGAGGCCCTCGCGGAGGGCAATCCCGAGCCGCTCGAGCGCGAGCTCTCGGTTTCGCATCTGGCTCCGCTCGTCCTGCGCAACGGCCCTGACGACCGGGCCGACGCGGGTCTCAAGCCGCCGCTTTTGTGCGTCGCTCAGCGTGGCGGACGCTTCCACGTCGAAGAGTGCCACCACGCGCGTCTCGTTCTTGTGCGCGTGCTGGCCTCCGGGCCCGCTCGACCGCGAGAACTGAAGCGCGACCTCGGAGAAAGGGATCGCGAGCCGTGAGTTGACGGGAATAGACTCGGGCGCCATGGCGTCCATATTGCTCGACATCGACGGCGTGCTGCAGCTCTCGGGCGTCGTGATCCCCGGCGCGCCGCAGGCGGTCGAGCAGCTTCGCTCCGACGGACATCGGATCCGGTTCGTCACCAACAACACGGTGAGGGCTCGCACCCAGCTCGCGGTCGGCCTCCAGGAGCTCGGCGTGGAGCTCGAGGAGGACGAGATCGAGACCACGCCGATCGCGGCCGCGCGCCTCCTGGAGGGGAAGCGGGTCCTCGCGCTCACGATGAGCGCGATCCGCGACGATCTCGCCGAGCACGTGACGCTCGTCGATGACGGCGCCGACGTGGTCCTCATCGGCGGGGCCGACGAGACCGACGAGACGGGCGCGGTCTTCACCTGGGAGAACCTCAACCGCGCGTTCGCAGAGATCCGTGGCGGCGCCCGGCTCGTGTGCCTGCACAAGAATCGCTGGTGGCAGACCGGCCGTGGGCCGCTCCTCGACTCCGGCGCGTTCGTCGCCGGTCTCGAGTACGCAGCCGGCGTCGAAGCCGAGGTCGTCGGGAAGCCGAGCCGGGCTTACTTCGAGGCGGCCCTCTCGGCGCTCGACGCCGACCCCGAGGAGACAACGATGGTGGGCGACGACGTCGAGGCGGACGTCGGCGGCGCGAAGGCGCTCGGTCTGCGCGGAATCCTCGTCCGCACGGGCAAGTTCCGGGAAGAAACGCTTGCGGCGGCGGACCCCCAGCCCGACGACGTGATCGACTCGATTGCCGACCTGCCCTCGCTCCTCGCGTCTCGGTCACAATCGCGGGCGTGAGAATCGGGCTCGACCTGATCGAGATTCCTCGCATCGAGCGCGCGCTCGCGCGCGAAGGCTTTCGCGAGCGTGTCTTCACGGACGCCGAGCGTGCGTACTGCGAGTCGCGGCCGAACCCCGCACAGCATTACGCAGCGCGCTTTGCAGGCAAGGAGGCGATCGGCAAGGCTCTCGGCTGCGGGGTCGAATGGCGTTGGCGCGAGGTCGAGATCGCCGGCCGCCCGAAACCCGGCGTTCGCCTCTCCGGGTGGACGAGGTCGTGGGCCGACCGCGTCAAAGCCGGAACGATCGATCTCTCGATGACGCACTCGCGCGAGCTGGCGGCCGCGATCTGCGTGGTCACCGATACAGTGCTCGATGTGGGCTGAGCCCCTTTTCACCGCTGCGGAGATGCGCGCGGCGGAGGAGGCTCACAGCGAGCCGACGCTCGAGCTTATGGAGCGCGCCGGCGCGGCAACGGCGGAGGCCGCCCTTCGCCACTACCCTGAGGCGCGTCGTTTCTCGATCTGGGCCGGGACGGGCTCGAACGGCGGCGACGGCTTCGTCGTCGCGCGCAAGCTCCATGAGGCCGGACGCGAGGTCGACGTGCTCCTTCTCGGCGGCGAGGACAAGGTCACGAGTGACGCGGGCGAGAATCTTCGCCGAGCGCGCGAGCTCGGGATCCCGTTCGTCGACGAGCCCGAGCGGGCTGACGTCGTCGTCGACGCGCTCTTCGGAACCGGCTTCTCCGGTGCGCCTCGGCGTGACGCGGCCGCGCGCATCGAAGCCCTGAACGCGGTCCCGGTTCCCGTTCTCGCAGTCGACGTCCCCTCCGGGGTGGATGCGTCGACCGGCAAAGTCGCCGGCCCGGCGGTCATCGCGGAGCGCACGGTGACCTTTCACGCGCGCAAGGTCGGGCTGGCCGTCGCGCCCGGCCGCTTCCACGCGGGCGAGGTCGAAGTAGTGGACATCGGGATCGCGCCCGGCGAAACCCGCCACCGGCGCGTGAGCCAGGAAATTCTCGCGCTTGTCCCGCGCCGCGGCGACCGCGACACCAAGTATTCGGCCGGGTCGGTCCTCGTCGTCGGGGGCTCGAAGGGGATGACGGGCGCGCCCTCGCTGACCACCGAGGCCGCGTTCCGGGCAGGGGCCGGCTACGTCCGCGTTTGCTTCCCCTCCTCGCTCGACCTCGTCTTCGAGCAGCGCCTGGTCGAGGCCGTCAAGACGCCCTCTCCGTGCGACGAGGAGGGTCGTCTTACGGCGGAGGCTGCGGAGGTCGTTCTCGAAGCGGCCTCGCGCGCCGGCGTCGTCGCAATCGGTCCGGGGCTCGGCCGAAGCGACGGCACGCGCGAGCTCGTCCGCGTCCTGCTCGAACGGCTCGAGGTTCCCGTCGTGCTCGACGCGGACGGCCTCTGGGCGCTCGCGGGCCATCTGGACTGGGTCTTCTCTCGCCACGCGCCGACCGTGCTCACCCCGCACGCCGGGGAGCTCGCGCGCCTGCTCGGACGCGAGTCGAGCTGGGTCGACGCGAACCGGCTCGACGCGACGCAAGGAGGCGCGGACGACGTCGGGGCGTTCGTGCTCCTGAAAGGAGCGGACACTCTCGTGGCCGCTCCCGGCCGCGGGGTCCTCCTCTGCGACCTCGGGAACGCGGGGCTCGCAACCGCGGGGACAGGCGACGTGCTGACCGGGATCGTCGCTGCCTTTCTCTCGAAGGGGATGGACGCCGAGATCGCTGCCGCAGCGGGCGCCGCTGCAGCCGGGGTTGCCTCGGAACTTGCGGCCGAGCGACACGGTTTCGCGGGGCTCATCGCCCGCGACGTGATCGAGTCGCTCTCCCCGACGCTGTCGTAGCTACTGGGCCGTCCAACCGCCGTCCATGACAAGCGAAGTGCCGTTCATGAACGATGCTTCGGGCGTGCAGAGGAAGACGGCG
>JACCYG010000366.1 GCA_013696595.1 Actinomycetota bacterium
CGTCGGAGGGATGGCAAACGAGTACTGGCGCGAGCGTCGTCGGGCGAAGGACACCGGCCTCGCTCACCTCGGTGCCGACGAGGCTGTTCACGAGCGTCGATTTCCCGGCTCCCGTAGAGCCGCCAACGACCATGAGGACCGGCGCATCCATTTGTCGAAGGCGTGGCAGGAGGTAGTCGTCGATCTGGGCGACGAGCTCTTGCCGGGCGTGCCGGGCCGCACCGGCGTCCGGAAGCTCCAGGCCGAGCTGCAGACCTGCGAGCTCCTCGCGCAGCCCAACCAGAGCGTCCATCAGACGCGTCGTCGCAGCCGGCTTGGTCACGGCCAAACAGTTTCCCGATTTTGGCCGCGCCAAGCGTCCCGGCGGCTAGCATCGCATGGTGCCGCTGCTCTTTTTCCTCCGTGGGGCCGCGTCGTCGTGACGCGCGTCGGGGTGGTCGATCTCGGGACGAACTCGACACGGCTCCTCGTGGCCGACGTCGAGAACGGCCACGTCCGGGAGCTCGACCGTCGACTTGCGATCACGCGCCTCGGCGAGTCGGTGGATGCGCGACGCGTCCTCCTGCCCACCGCGCTCGCTCGCGTGCGGAACGTCCTCGTGGATTACCGCCGCGCGGCCGAGGAGCATGGCGTCGAGCGCACGCTCACGCTGGCGACCAGCGCGGTCCGCGACGCCGAGAACGGCGAGGCGTTCCTGGGGGAGATCGAGTGGAGCTATGGGTTCGCAACCCGGCTTCTCACGGGCGACGAGGAGGCGCTCCTGACGTTTCGGGGCGTCGCCGCGGGACGCGACATCGCGGACGACACCGTCGTGGTCGACGTCGGCGGCGGCTCGACGGAGCTCATCCTCGGCGGACGGGCCGGCGTGTCGTTCCACGAGAGCTTCGACATCGGGTGTGTTCGTTTGACCGAGCGCTTCCTCGCGGGCGACCCGCCTTCGCGCCAGGAGCTCGGCGCGGCCGCGGCGTACGTGCGGTCGCTCCTGGAGGGACGCGTGCCCGGGACCGTGCGTCCGAGGGCCGCAATCGGCGTCGCGGGAACGGTGACGACGCTCGCCACGCTCGCGCTCGGCTTGGTCGAGGAGGATCCGGAGCTCGCCCACGGCCATCGGCTGAGCGCTGCGTGGATAGCGGAGCAGCTCGAGCGGCTCGGTGGGATGACCGTCGAGGAGATCCGAGCCCTCCCGGGAGTCCATCCGGATCGTGCTCCGGTCCTCGTCGCCGGCGTTGTCGCTCTCGACACGGCCCTCCGCTACTTCGGGCTGGCGGGGCTCGAGGTGAGCGAGAACGACATCATGCACGGGGGCGCTCTCCTCGCAGCCGCCCTGCCCGAACCGGCCGAGGGAAACGCTCCACCCGGCGCGTTCACCTGCTGCTAATAGACCATGGCGGTTCGTTCCACTTTTCGGCACCAAGCGCGAACCACACGTGCGCTTTTTCGCGATACGCTCGCGCGTGAGCAGGGGGGCGGGTCGGGACCCGCAATTCACGGGCGCGGGTAACTAAGCGGGCTAGCCGCGCGGCTGGTCGGCGATCGCCGGCGGCTCGTCCTCGGCGAGGCGCCGGAGGAGAGGCTCACGCGGAAGGACGCCGACGAGCCGTCCATCCTCGGTCACCGGCAGCCGCTCGAGGTCACGCTCGACCATCACGCGGAGCGCCTCGTCGAGCGGCGCATCGGGGCCGATCGTCGTCAGCTCTGTGTCCGCGAGATCGCGCGCGGAGAGCGACGTCACGTCTACGCCGCTGGCAACAGCGGCGACGATCGCGTCGGTCGTCACGCATCCGACCAGGCGGTCGCCGTCGACGACGAGCGCGCTGCGCACGTTCGGATGCGTCAAGAGCTCCGCGACCTCGCTTACCCCCGCGCCCGCCGACACGACGCGCGGGTCCGAGACCAGAGCCTCCCGCACGATCACGGATAGATCCCCCGCAACTCGAGCGCCTCGGCCACCTCCCGGATGCTCGTCACGAGCGCGGCGCGCCGGAGAGAAAGCCCTTCCTCGTCCGCGAGCGCCCACACGCGCGCGACCGCGTCGCGCATGAGGTCCCGGAGGCGTGTGCGAATCTCATCGGGGCCCCAGAAGAGCCGCTGAATGTCCTGAACCCACTCGAAGTAGGAGACGGCGACGCCGCCCGCGTTCGTGAGGATGTCGGGAAGGACGACGATGCCGCGTTCCGCGAGGATCTCGTCCGCTTCGAGCGTCGTCGGCCCGTTCGCGCCCTCGGCAACGACCCGCGCGGCGACCCGGTGAGCGTTATCGCCTGTGACCTGGCCTTCCGTTGCTGCGAGGACGAGGACGTCGCACGGGAGCTCGAGGAGGCCCGCGTTCGTCACGTCCTGCGCTCCGGCGAAGCCGGCGATCCCGTCCTGTTCGCTCCGCCACGCGTCGAGCGCTTGAAAATCGAGACCCTCGGGGTTGTAGACCCCTCCGGCGATGTCGGAGACGGCGACGACCCGGGCCCCGCGCGCGGCGAGCTCGTGCGCGGCGACAGCGCCCACCTTCCCGTACCCCTGCACGACGCAGACCGAGCCCCGGAGCGCCCAGCCGAGCCTCCGCACGCCCTCCTCGACGACTGTCACGACTCCGATTCCCGTCGCCTCCGGCCTCAACGCAGACCCGCCCACCGAGAGAGGCTTCCCGGTCACGATCTCGGGAACCGCGTAACCGACTTGCATCGAGTACGTGTCCATCATCCAGGCCATCGTCTGCTCGTCGGTCGCCATGTCAGGCGCGGGAATGTCCTTCTGGGGGCCGATAATCGGCAGAAGCTCGGAGGTGAACCGGCGCGTCAGCCGCTCCCGCTCGGTCGCAGAGAGCGTTCGGGGATTACAGCGCACGCCGCCCTTCGCGCCCCCGTACGGGAGACGCAAGAGCGCGCACTTCCACGTCATCCACATCGCGAGCGCCGCGCACTCTCCGAGGGTCACGGCGACGTCGTAGCGGATGCCGCCCTTCGTCGGCCCAAGCACGCTCGAGTGCTGAACCCGATAGCCCGGATAGACGCCGAGCGACCCGCTGTCGAGCCGAACGGGAATCGCGACCGAGAGTGCCCGTTCCGGGTAGCGCAGCACCTCCGCGACGTCCGCGCCGACGCCGGCGTGCTCGAGGGCGCCGTCGAACTGCCCGATCGCCGTCCAGAAGAGCGGGTCGTCGAGCTCGGGCGGGAGGTCGCCGCGGTGCGTCTCCTGGAGAACCACGGCGATCGAGTCTATGTTTTCAGGGCTCGTCCTTCGGTTTATGCTCGCGCGATCAGCGCCGGCGCGACACCGACCGCGACCCACGAGACCAACCCGTTCGAGGCGGTCAACCTCTTCTTCGACCGCGCGGCCGACCACGTCGCGCTCTCGGACGAGATGCGCGACGTCCTACGCATGTCGTACCGGGAGATCACAGTGCAGGTCCCGGTCCGGATGGACGACGGGCGGCTCGAGGTCCTGACGGGCTATCGCGTCCAGCACAATGCGGCGCGCGGGCCGTACAAGGGCGGCGTCCGGTACCACCCGGATGCCGACATCAACGAGGTGCGCGCGCTCGCCTCCCTGATGACGTGGAAGACGGCGGTCGTCGACATCCCCTTCGGCGGCGCGAAGGGCGGCGTGCAGTGCGACGCCCGCTCGATGACGCCCGGCGAGAAGCAGCGCCTGACACGGCGCTTCACGTCGCAGATCAGTTACGTGCTCGGCGTGAACCGAGACATCCCGGCCCCCGACGTGAACACGGACGCCCAGACGATGGCCTGGATGATGGACGCTTACTCCTCGCGGTACGGCTACACGCCGGCGATCGTGACAGGGAAGCCGGTCGAGCTCGGCGGCTCGCTCGGTCGCGACGCCGCAACAGGTCGTGGGTGCGTCTTTGCGCTCGAGGAAGCGGCCAGGGACCTCGGCATCGACCTCGAGGGCGCCACGGTCGCCGTCCAGGGCTTCGGCAACGTCGGCTCCTGGTTCGCGCGGCTCGTCGGTGAGCTCGGCTGCCGGGTCGTCGCGGTGTCGGACGTGAACGGAGGGATCTATCGCGAGGGCGGCATCGACGTCGACGCGGTC
>JACCYG010000229.1 GCA_013696595.1 Actinomycetota bacterium
CCGGAAGATCGATCTTGCGGAGCCGATCAAGCGAATCGGGCGCTACGAGATCCCGATTGACGTCTTCCAGGACGTGCGCGTCGAGGTGAAGACCCTCGTCGTCCCGGAAGGCGGCGAGCTTCCACCCGAGGAGGAGCTCGAGGCGAAGGCCGCGGAGGAGCGCGAAGCGGAAGAGCGCGCTGAGGCGGAACGGGACGCCGAAGCGGCGGCGGCGGCCGAGGCTATCGCCGCCGAGGAGGAGGCCTGGGCAGCGGAGGCCGAGGCAGCCGGTGTTCCCGCCGACGCAGAGGCGAGTCGCGAGGCCGAGCGCGGCGTCGAAGCCGAGGAAACGGTCCACGCCGAAAGCGCCGGCGACGCGAAGAGCCCGGAACGCTGATCTTCCACCGCCCGGTCAACACGGCTGTGGGCAGCGTCTAGAACTTACCGCTCGGAGCGTAAAAGCTCTCCACAGCCTGGCGACGTGTTCGCCGATATCATCCGGCCGCTCTGGGAACATGCGTTCCTTAGTGGCTGCTAAACGCCCCAATCCGGGTGTGGACACGCTGGATCCCCCGCTTCGTGACACGGCCCTCAGTGTCCTGTCTAATGGGCCGCCGGTGGCAGTGACGTCGGCAACGCAGACAGCCCCCGTCCCGCCCCAGAACCTCGACGCGGAGGAGTCCGTACTCGGTGCGATGATGCTCTCGCCGGGCGCGATCGCCGCCGTGAGCGAGGTTCTGGATTCCGAGGGCCGGGAGTTCTATCGCGAAGGGCACGCGAAGATGTACCGGGCTGCGCTCGCGCTCTACGCCAAGGGCGAGCCGGTCGATGCGATCACCCTCGTCGACGAGCTCGACGAGCGCAGCGACCTCGAGGCTGTCGGCGGAAGCGCGCGGGTCCACGAGCTCGCTGCCCTCGTCCCTGCGAGCGCCAACGCTCGGCACTACGCGCAGATCGTCCAGGAGACGGCGACGCTCCGCGGTCTCATCCGCGCCGGCGGTGAGATCTCTCGGCTCGGATGGGAGCGCCCGGGTGAAACGTCCGAGCTCGTCGACCAGGCGGAGCAGATCGTGTTCGACCTCTCCCAGCAGCGCGCGACGGGGGAGTTCAGCCATATCGACCAGCTCCTCAAGGAGAGCTTCGAACGGATCACGGCGCTCTACGAGCTCGGCGTCGACGTCACGGGCGTCCCGTCCGGCTTCCGCGACCTCGACCGGCTCACCTCCGGCTTCCAGGAGGGAAACCTCATCATCGTCGCGGCGCGGCCGGGGATGGGGAAGTCGGCGCTCGGCTTGGGGATCGCGGCGAACATCGCCGTCCGGCACAGCCGGCCGGTCGGCCTCTTCACGCTCGAGATGTCGAAGGCGGAGGTGACCCAGCGGCTCATGTGCGGCGAGGCGAAGGTCGAGCTCCACCGGCTCCGCACAGGCCGGCTCGCGTCCGACGACTGGCCTCGACTGACAGCCGCCTGCGACCGGCTGGCCAAGGCACCGATCTACGTGGATGACACGGGCTCGATCACACTCATGGAGATCCGGTCGAAGGCCAGGCGGCTCAAATCGAAGCACCCTGACCTCGGTGTCCTCCTGATCGACTACCTGCAGCTCATGACGTCGGGAACGAGTGCGGAGAACCGCGTCCAGGAGGTCTCGCAGATCTCGCGCTCGCTCAAGGTGCTCGCGCGCGATCTCGACATTCCGATCATCGCGATGTCGCAGCTCTCACGCGCGGTCGAGCAACGGCACGACAAGCGCCCGATCCTGTCCGACCTGAGGGAGTCGGGCTGTCTCACTGGAGAGTCGCGCGTCTATCTCCCGGACGAGGGGGTGTACCGACCAATACGTGACCTTGTGGGGAAGAGCGGCTTCCGTGTTCTCGCTGTAGATGACGACAACTGGCGCTTCGAGCCTCGGTATGTCACTCGCGTGTTCGCTACCGGGAGAAAGCCGGTTTACCACCTCAAAACGCGACTCGGACGAACGATTCGCGCGACCGGAAACCACAAGTTCCTGACTGTCTCCGGGTGGCGGCGTCTCGACGACATGGCACCCGGGATGCGGCTCGCGCTTCCACGCCATCTACCAGGCCCCGAAACTCGGTCGATGAGTGATGCCGAGCTAGGCCTACTCGGCCACCTGATCGGCGACGGCTGCACGCTGCCTCGCCATGCGATCCAGTACACGAGCAAGGACCGCGACCTCGCGCACCTGGTCGCCTCACTTGCGACAGAGGTTTTCGGCGACGCCGTGCGCCCGCGCGTTGTCCGCGAGCGCAGCTGGTATCAGACCTATCTCCCGTCCGCCGGGCGCCTCACCCATGGCGTGCGGAACCCCGTCGCTGCGTGGCTGGACGCGATGGGCGCGTTCGGGCTTCGGGCCCCCGAGAAGCGGGTGCCGGAACTCGTGTTCGCACAGTCCACGGAGGGAATCGCCACGTTCCTCCGCCATCTGTGGGCAACGGACGGCTGCCTGCGCGCGAGTCGAAACGGGAGCTATCCAGTCATCCGCTACGACTCGAGCAGCGAGCGCCTCGCGGGCGATGTGCAGTCCCTCCTCTTGCGATTGGGCGTCAACGCGAAACGGCGCGCAGTGCCGATGCCCGGGAACGGCCGGACTGGACACCGCGTCGACGTGACAGGAAACGCCGACATCAAACGATTCGTAAAGACCATCGGCTCCGTCGGGAAACGCAAGCGCGCGGCCACGCGCGAGATCGGCGCATTCGTCGACACATCCGTACCGAACACGAATCGAGACATCGTTCCAGCGGAGTTGTGGCGAACCCTT
>JACCYG010000070.1 GCA_013696595.1 Actinomycetota bacterium
CGGCGCTCACGCTTCGTCGCGAGCTCTGCGGCGAACGACCGCGACTCGGCGATGCCGAAGCGCCCGCGGGCAACGTCGACCCCGCCGGCGCCGAGCCACTCGCCGAGGTGGGCGATCGAGCCAGGCCCGAACGCGACGTCGACAAATGGATAGAGATCGAAGATGCGCTCGCGCTGAGCCTCGGCGTAGCAGCCGCCGACGGCGATCACGCGCTCCGGGTCCCGGTCCTTCAGCGCCTTCGCCTGGGCAAGATGCGCCGCGAGGCGCTGGTCGGGCTTCTCGCGGATCGTGCACGTGTTGAAGACGACGACGTCTGCGTCGTGCTCATCGACCGCCTCGCCGAGGCCGAGCTCCTCGAGCATGCCCTTGATCCGCTCGGAATCGTGAGCGTTCATCTGGCAGCCGAACGTCGTGACGTGGTAGCGCCTCACCGCTTAACCATCGTAGCCGCGCCATGATCGAGCCCATCGCGTCGGACGACTCCGCGCGCGAGCAACATCGCCCCCAGGGGCCTTCGGCCCCGCGCCCCCTTAAGGCGATCCTAGCGGCAAAAAACGCGCGGGTGGCGCGCCGTTTGACTGATCAACGGCACCACTCCACGCCGACTTTGTGACGCCGCCTTGGCCGGGCTTCGCCCGGTCAAGGCTCACTGTGGCCTTCGGAGGCCATAAGGAGGGGTCGAACGGGCAACCATGGGTTCCCTCGTTTTACTTGGCGAACTCCGTTGCGCGGCTCTCGCGGATCACCGTCACCTTGATCTGACCCGGGTACTCGAGTTGCTCCTCGATCTCGCGGGCGATCTCATGCGACAGGAGCACCGCTTCGTCGTCGCCGATCTCGGTCGGTTTCACGATCACGCGGATCTCGCGGCCGGCCTGGAGCGCGTAGACGCGCTCGACGCCGTCTTTCCGGGACGCGATCTCCTCGAGCGTCTCGAGGCGCTTGATGTAGTTCTCCAGGCTCTCGCCGCGCGCACCCGGGCGCGACGCGGAGATGGCATCCGCCGTGATTACGAGGATCGCCTCGATCGTCTGTGGCTGAACCTCGTAATGGTGCGCCTCGATCGCGTGGATCACGTGCTGCGACTCGCCGAACTTCTTCGCCTGCTGTGCGGAGATCAGCGCATGAGAGCCCTCGACCTCGTGCGTCATCGCCTTGCCGACATCGTGGAGGAGCGCTGCTCGCTTCGCCGTCTTCACGCTCGCCCCGAGCTCCGACGCCATGATCCCAGCCAGGTGGGCGCACTCGAGCGAATGCTTCAGGATGTTCTGCCCGTAGCTCGTCCGGTAGCGCAGGCGCCCGAGGATCCTCACGAGCTCGTCGTGCATCGTCCCGCAGTTCGCCTCGAAGACGGCCTGCTCGCCGACGTGCTGGATGTGCTCGTCGATCTCGGCTTTCGACTGGTAGTACATCTCCTCGATCCGCGCGGGGTGAATCCGGCCGTCCTCGACGAGCTTGGCGAGGGTCAGCTTCGCGACTTCGCGCCGGACGCCGTCGAAGGAGGAGAGAACCACGGCCTGCGGAGTGTCGTCGATGATGAAGTCGACCCCCGTCAGGTTCTCGAGCGCGCGGATGTTGCGGCCCTCCCGTCCGATGATCCGACCCTTCATGTCGTCCGACGGAAGCTCAACGAGCGACACGGTCGTCTCGGCCGCATGGCTTGCGGCGACGCGCTGGAGCGCATCCGCGACGAGCGCCCGCGCGCGACGCTTCGCGTCCGTATGGGCCTCTTCCTCGACCTGGCGCACCATCCTCGCCATCTCGTGTCGCACGAGCTCTTCCGACCGCTCGAGCAACTGGCGCTTCGCGTCGTTCGCAGACATCCCCGAGATCCGCTCGAGCTCCTGGACCTCCGCCTCCTTCGCGGCCTTCAGCTCCTCTTGTAGCTGCTTCACATGCGCCTCGCGGTCGGCGAAGCCCTGTTCCCGGCGCTCGAGCTCGGTGAGCTTGCGGTCCGCCTCATGCTCCTTGGTGACAATCCGTTCCTCGGCCTTGATCGCCTCGGCCCGTTTGTCGCTCAGCTCCCGGTCGACCTCCGCTCGAAGCTTCAGCGCGGCTTCCCGCGCCTCCACCTGAGCCTCTCGCCGGATCGCTTCGGCTGCACGGGTCGCGTCCGCAGTCAGTCTTTCGCGCTCGGTCTCGGCGGCGGCGAACCGCCGTGCCATCAGAAGGCGGGCGCCGACGATCGCACCGACGGCGAGACCGACCAGGCCGCCGATGACGATGCCGATGAAAACCAGCATAGCTCGCTCCTACGTCAAGCCCGTAGGAACGGCGTGTTCGGGGAATCGGTGCGAGCGGCGGAAGGCCCTGCAGGCCCTCTACGGTCTCGGTCGGCAGACCCTCCGTCTACTCGCGGGTTGTCTCATGCTCTTGGTGGTGTTGATTCGTGTCGTTCGGCTCAATCCGATTCGGCGAAAGCCGCTCCGTAGCAGGCGTTTTGGCGTCAGTCTTGCTCCGCATATCGTAGCTCGGCGGGGGGCTCCGCGTCTAGAGCCCCCGCTACGTCCTCGAGCGTTTCGGGCGAGAACCCACGACGGCCGAGCATCTGGACCGTCCGGCGCACGTCCCCTTGCGGGTCCACGAGAGCCTGCGCGCGTTCACGTTCGGACGGCAGCGTGCGAACCGTCTCGGATGCGAGCCCGGCTTCGATCCCCTCGCCTTCGAGCCGGGCGATGATCGCCGCGTCACCCCAGCCGCGCTCGCTCAGGCGGGCGGCTCGTGCCGACGCTACCCGGACGTCGTCGACGAGCCCGGCTTCGTCGAGGCCCTCGACCGTCATGTGCGCGGTTTTCGAGGCCACCCCCGCCTGCTCGAGCCGGGCTGCGAGCCGCCGCCGCGACAGGTCTCGGTGCGCCAGCGCCCTCCCGGCCACGGAAAGTGCCTCAGCGCGGTGAAGCTCGCGCCGTAACGTTCGCAAGACGGGCCGCTCGAGCTTCATCCCGACGCTGAGCCCGGCGCGGACGACGACACCGTCGGACACCGTCCGCCAGCGGCGCCCATCGACCTCGAGGACGACGCGGCCCGGGCGTTCTCTGCGAAGACCCGTGAGCTCAGCCAGACTTGCGCGCGCCGGCCGCCGCCTCGCGGGCCTCTTCAGGCGGCGGCGTGCCGTTACCGGCCGCGACACCCTCGTCCGTGGTCGGCAGGAGGCGCGAGGACACGACGGCGTCCGGGCCGAGCTCCGTCTGAATCGAACGCACGATCTCCTGCGTCACGTCCGGATGCTCGCGCAGGAACGCGGTCGCATTCTGGCGGCCCTGACCGAGCCGCTCGTCGCCGTAGCTGAAGTATGAGCCGGACTTCTGGACGATCTTCCGCTCGAGTGCGACGTCGAGTGCGCTTCCCTCCCAGGAGATGCCCTCGCCGTAGATGATGTCGAACTCCGCCTGCTTGAACGGCGGCGCCACCTTGTTCTTCACGACCTTGACGCGGACGCGGTTTCCGACCGCCTCCACGCCCTCCTTGAGGGTTTCGATGCGCCTGATGTCGAGGCGGATGGAGGAATAGAACTTGAGCGCCCGGCCGCCGGGCGTTGTCTCGGGGTTCCCGAACATGACGCCGATCTTCTCGCGGAGCTGATTGGTGAAAATCGCGACCGTCCCGGTCTTGTTCAACGTGCCGGCGAGCTTACGGAGCGCCTGACTCATGAGCCGCGCCTGAAGGCCGACGTGGCTGTCGCCCATCTCCCCTTCGATCTCCGCCCGCGGCGTCAAGGCCGCGACCGAGTCGATGGCGACGACGTCGAGCGCGCCGCTTCGAATGAGGAGCTCGGCAATCTCAAGTGCCTGCTCGCCGTTATCCGGCTGCGAGACGAGAAGATCGTCGATGTTGACTCCGATTCTCCGGCAATAGGCGGGATCCATCGCGTGCTCCGCGTCCACGAACGCGCAAAGACCGCCGCGGCGCTGGGCCTCCGCGATCACGTGGTAGACAAGGGTCGTCTTTCCGGACGACTCCGGGCCGAAGATCTCGACGACGCGCCCGCGGGGAAGACCGCCGATCCCGAGCGCGAGATCGAGCGAGAGGGATCCTGTCGAGATCGACGGGATCGAGACCTGCGCCTGGTCGCTCATCTTCATGACGGAGCCCTTGCCGTATCGCCGCTCGATCTGGCTCAGGGCGGCGTCGAGTGCCTGCTCACGATCCACGTACCTAACCTCCTAGCGCAACCGATTCACGAATTTCGTACTGCGCCCCGGTCGGTCGCAGCACCGAATGATAGAGGGCAACCTCGGACGGACTGAACCTCCCGAGATCCGGGACGCCGGGCGTGAGACCGGGCCGCCGGCGAAAGCGCAGAACGGTGACGTGCGGGAGCCAGGCCCGCCGCTCGGGCTCGTAGACGCCGAGCCGCGCGAGCCGTTCGGAGAGACGCGCGGCGAGCTTCGTCGCGCGGCCTTCCTCGTCCTCGAGGACGACCATGCCGACGCTCCGGGTCTCGCGGTAACGCTTCGGAGCGAGCAGAGGCGGCTCGGTCCCAGCAGCGGCATCCCGCATGGCGCCCACGATGGCGCCGGCTTCGGCCTTCGGCCGGCTGCCGAGAAAGGCCAGCGTGACGTGCAGGTTCGCGGGCGGCACGATCCGGGCGTCGAACCCGCCGACGCCAAGCTGAGCGGCTTGCCATTCGACGAGTCGCTCCCGCGTCTCGTTCGGAAGCGGCAGTGCGAGAAAGAGCCGAAGTCGGTCACGGCTCTCGACGGTACTCCTCGAAGTCACGCGTGTGTGTCGGTTC
>JACCYG010000243.1 GCA_013696595.1 Actinomycetota bacterium
CATGGAGACCATGCACGTCCCCGACGAGCTCGTCGCGTACTACAGGACCAAAGGGATACTGGTCGGGGTCCACGCCGACCGTACGATCGACGAGGTTTTCGCCGAGGTGCTGAGCGTTCTCGAGACGACGGCAGCGCGTTAATGCGGCCCCACTTCATCACGTCTCGCACTCACCGATCGGCCGTCGCGCCGCCCGTATACGCGGCCGCGTTCAATTACCACCGCTCCCTGCGTCCTAGCCTGGCTCGCTTTTCGCCGCCGGTGAGCACGACCTGTGCTGAGGGTGACCGTTGATCGTCCGGAAGTCACCCGACGAGATCCACGCCATGGCGCTCGCCGGGCGCGTCGTCGTCGACACGCTCGCCCTCGTCGGAGACGCCGTTGAGCCCGGAGTCACGACGGCCGAGCTCGACGAGATCGCGGAGGACTACATCCGCTCGCAGGGCGGCGTGCCGACCTTCAAGGGGTACCGCGGCTACCCGGCGTCGATCTGCGCCTCGCCGAACTCGATGGTCGTGCACGGGATCCCCGGTCCCTACCGGCTGGAAGAGGGCGACATCCTTGCCGTCGACGTCGGCGTGACGCTGAACGGCCTCGTCGCCGATTCCGCCTTCACGTTCCCGGTCGGCGAGATCGATTCGGAGGCGCACCGTCTCCTCGATGTCTGCCAGGCCGCCCTCGCAGCGGGAATCGAGCAGGCCCGGTCGGGAAACCATGTCGGGCACATTTCCGCCGCGGTCCAGGAGACGACCGAGGCGGCGGGGTTCTCGGTCGTCCGGTCGCTTGTCGGCCACGGCGTCGGGCGCTCGATGCACGAAGAGCCTCAGATCCCCAACTGGGGAGAGCCGGGACGCGGCCCGAAGCTCGCCACCGGCATGACCCTCGCGATCGAGCCCATGATCAACGCAGGCGGCGGGGACGTCTATATGGCAGATGACCACTGGTCGATCTCGACCCGCGACGGCTCCCTTTCCGCCCACTTCGAGCACACCGTCGCCGTGACCGAAGACGGGCCGAGGATTCTCACGAAAGCCAGAGAACGGTCTTTGCTACCATGACTTGTTCGCGGCCACGCGCAGCTTCGCTGTGCGCCGCGGCCTGATTTCATGAAGGTACGAGCCTCCGTCAAGCCCATGTGTGACCGCTGCCGCGTGATCAAGCGGCAGGGCCGCGTCCTGGTCATCTGCACGAACCCGCGGCACAAGCAGCGACAGGGATAAGGAGACTTTTATGGCGGCCCCCACCTACACATCTCGCACTCTCGGAATCGCCGCTAAGCGGCGCCAGGCGACACCCGCGCTCGCGCCCGTATACGCGTCCGCGTCTATTTACGACCACGAGGCGCGTGCGGGCCTGGCGCGTGCTTTTCGGCGCCCCGAGAGCACGGTCTGCGCAGGAGGCGACCGCTAGATGGCGCGAATTGCAGGGGTTAACCTTCCGCGCGAGAAGAGGCTCGAGATCGGCCTCACCTACATCTACGGGATCGGCCCCGCCACCGCCCGGAAGGTCTGCGCCGAGCTCGGCCTCTCGACCGACGAGAAGGTGCGCGACCTGACCGACCAGGAGATCACGAAGCTCCGCAACTACATCGACGGGAGCCTCGAGGTCGAGGGCGACCTGCGCCGCGACCGCTCGCAGAACATCAAGCGCCTGCAGGAGATCGGCTCGTACCGAGGCTTCCGCCACCGCCGCGGCCTTCCGGTCGACGGCCAGCGGACGAAGACGAATGCGCGCACGCGCAAGGGCCCGAAGAAGACCGTCGGGCGTGGCAAGAAGGCGGTCGCGAAAACTTAATCATGGTGATCAATGGCTCCTCCTCGTAGAGCAGCGACCAAGGGTCGCGCGCGCCGCCGCGTCAAGAAGAACATCGCCATCGGACAGGCGCACATCAAGACGTCGTTCAACAACACGATCGTCAGCCTGACCGACAAGGAAGGCAACGTGATCGCGTGGGAGAGCGCCGGCTCCGCGGGCTTCAAGGGCTCGCGCAAGTCGACGCCCTTCGCCGCGCAGGTGACAGCCGACTCGTGCGCGAAGAAGGGCATGGAGCACGGGCTGCAGAAGGTGGAGGTGTTCGTCAAGGGCCCCGGGTCGGGCCGGGAGACGGCGATCCGCTCGCTCCAGGCAGCCGGGCTCGAGATCCTGGGCGTTCGCGACGTCTCGCCCCAGGCCCACAACGGCGTGCGGCCCAAGAAACGAAGGCGAGTCTAGGCCGTGGCCCGCGAGAACCTCGGCAAGAAGTGCCGCGCCTGCCGCCGCGAAGGCATGAAGCTCTTCCTCAAGGGCGAGCGGTGCCTGACCGAGAAGTGCTCGGTCGAACGGCGCAGCTACCCGCCGGGAGAGCACGGCCGCGGCCGCATCAAGCAGTCGGAGTACCTCCTCCAGCTGCGCGAGAAGCAGAAGGCGCGCCGCTACTACGGAATCCTCGAGAAGCAGTTCCGCGGCTACTACGAGAAGGCGTCACGCCGCTCCGGGATCACGGGCGAGGAGCTCCTGCGCATGCTCGAGCTCCGGCTGGACAACGTCGTCTACCGCCTCGGGTTCGCGGCCTCGCGCGCGCAGGCGCGCCAGCTCATCCGCCACGGCCACTTTCAGGTCAACGGGCGGCGCGTGAACATCCCGAGCTACCAGGTGCGGCCGAACGACATCGTCGCGATGAAGTCCGGGAGCGCCGTCGAGCAGGTGATCCGAGACGCGACCGACCTGACGGCGTCCGTCTCCCCGTGGCTCCAGGCCGACCACGACAATCTCACCGGCAAGGTCTTGAAGCTCCCCGAGCGCGTCGAGATCGACGCGCCGGTGCAGGAACAGCTCATCATCGAGCTTTACTCGAAATAACCCCGCGAACAAAGGAACGCATGGCTACGAGAACGATTGCAATGGACTTTCAGGTGCCGAGGATCACGCACGAGGAGGTCGACACGAACCACGGCGTGTTCGTGATCGAGCCGCTCGACCGCGGCTTCGGCTACACGTTCGGGAACTCGCTTCGGCGCGTCCTCCTCTCTTCGCTCGAGGGCGCTGCAGTCACGTCCGTGAAGATCGAAGGCGTCGCGCACGAGTTCACGACCCTCCCGGGCGTCCGCGAGGACGTCATGGACATCATCCTCAACCTGAAGAACCTGATCTGCCTTCTCCACGGCGATTCGCCCGAGATCGAGGTCCGCCTGAACAAGAAGGGTGCAGGCGCGATCACGGCCGCCGACATCGAGGCGCCCGCAGATCTCGAGATTCTGAACCCGGACCTCGAGATCGCGAACCTCGACAGCAAGGGACGGCTCGAGATCACGCTCACGATCGGCCGCGGCCGCGGCTACGTCCCGGCCGAGCTGAACCGCGGGCCCGAGCACACGATCGGGACGATCCCGGTCGACTCGATGTTCTCCCCGGTCCGCCGCGTCTCCTACGAGGTCGAGGCCGCACGCGTCGGCCAGCGAACCGACTACGACAAGCTCACGCTCGACGTCACGACGGACGGCTCGCTCGATCCGCGCGACTCGATCGGGCAGGCGGCCGAGATTCTCATCCGCCAGCTCGCCATCTTCACCGACCTCGACAGGATCGAGGGCCTCGGCGACAGCGCCGAGATCGGTGAGGCCGAGGCGCCCCAGGCGCACGGGATGGAGAACTTCCCGATCGAGGAGCTCGAGCTCGGCGTGCGGAGCTACAACTGCCTGAAGCGCGTCGGAATCGAGACGATCGGCGACCTCGTCACCAAGTCGGAGGACGAGCTCGCGGCGATTCCGAACTTCGGGAGGAAGTCGATCGAGGAAGTGAAGGAGACGCTCGACGCGCACGGCCTCGCCCTGCGCGACGAATAATCCTTCCGACGCGGCAATGCGACATCAACGCTCCGGACGAAAGCTCGGTCGCGATTCGGCCCAGCGAAAGGCGCTCTACTCGAACCTCGCGAGCGCCCTGATCGAGCACGGCCGTATCAGGACGACCGAGGCGAAGGCGAAAGAGGTGCGCCCGATCGTCGAGCAGATGATCACGCTCGGTAAGCGCGGCGACGTCTCGGCCCACCGCCAGGCGGTCGCGTTCCTGCGCTCGAAGCCGATCGCGCACAAGCTCTTCGCGGAGGTTGCGCCCCGGTTTGCCGACCGGCCCGGCGGCTACACGCGCGTGGTGAAGCTCGGCCCGCGCCAGGGCGACTCGGCGCCGATGGCCTATCTCGAGCTCGTGGACTACGTGCCCGAGCGCGCTCCGCTCCCCGCACCGCCCGCCTAGCGCCTGTTAGGGGCCGGTCATGACCGGCCCGCGTGATTCCGAAGCCTCGGCGGAACCTCGGATCCCGGACCGTACGTATCTTCTTCCGATGCGCACTCGCGCGACTGCTCTCGTGGTCGCGGCCGTCGTGGTTCTCGCTGTTGCCGCAACGATCGACGCACTTCGTCCCGAAGGCGGAAGAGCGCCTCCGCAATCCGCGCGGCCCTCGGTCACGCTGCCAGTCGACGAGGACGCCGTCACTGCCCGCCTTCTTGCTCGCTACGGCGTCTCCGGGGCGCTGTATCTGACGGTGAGGACCGGGCCGGGCTGCGAGTACCGGGTGTATCCGCTCCCGCGCCTGGGGATTATGAGCTCGGGCCCACTC
>JACCYG010000086.1 GCA_013696595.1 Actinomycetota bacterium
ACCGGCTTGCCCGGCTCGTACGGAACGAGCTCGGAGAGCGCCGGCCGGAAGAAGTCGTCCCCCACGAGTCGAACCTTAGTGGGTGGGCACCGACGCGTCACGCGCGCGCGAGTAGCCCCCGGGGGCCTTCGGCCCCTCGCCCCCCGAGTAGCCCCCGGGGGCCTTCGGCCGCTCGCCCCCGGCTTGGACCGTAGCGCGAAAACACTGACGTGTGGGTCGCGAATTGTGCCGAGGCTCAGCCGAACCGTGACGACTCCCGCACGTGTTCCGCGCGACCGCCTACCCTTCCCCGGATGGACGAGATCGGTCTCTTCCCGCTCGAGCTCGTGCTCCTACCGGGCGAGCGGCTGCCGCTCCACATCTTCGAGGAGCGTTACAAGGAGCTGATCGGAGAGTGCATCGAGGAGGGCGGGGCTTTCGGCCTCGTCCTCGCCGACGAGGCGGGTATCCGCGAAGTGGGCACGCGTGCCTCCATCCTCACTGTGCTCGAGCGCTTCGACGACGGCCGGCTGAACATCGTGGTCGAAGGAGGCGAGCGGTTCCAGCTCATCGAGGTCACGGAAGGCCGATCCTTCATGACCGGTGAGGTGGACGACCTGTCCGACGAGGATGACGAGCCCACGTCCGAGGAGCTCGAGGACTGCCTCGCCGCCTACCGCCGCCTCGTCGATGTCGCGGAAGCCGAAGTCGACGAGCCCGACGCCGAGCCGGCCGGGCTCGCCTATGCAATCGCCGCGCGCGTCGATCTCGGGCCCGAGATCAAGCAGGAGCTCCTCGAGCTCCGCTCCGAACGCGAGCGCGTGCTTCGGCTCGGGCCGCTTCTCACGCATGCGGCCGAGGCGCTCTCCCGCGACCGCGACATCCGTAACCGCGCGAGCGGGAACGGCCGCGTCGAGGCCGTCTAGCTCCGTCCTACCGCCGCACGCCGTGCACGGGGCGGCCGGCAGCCTCCCAGGCGTAGTACGACGCGCTCGGGCCGAACGCAGGCTCGTACGTCGCCACCTGAGGATTCCGGCCGACCTCCTTCGCCCGCTGGGCGTGGCGCAACAGGTTCGGATCGTCCCGCTCTTCCCAGACGAGGATGAGATGGGCGGCGGTCATGAAGTCGGCGACGAAGGTGCAACCGGCGGCGGGGCAGGGGAACGGCTCCGTCCGGACGCAGAACCACCCGGCGTGCCCGCCGCTTCCCTCGTCGACCCAGAGCTCCTCGTCGGCTTCGAATGTCTCCTCTTCGAAGAGGATGGTTCCGCGCTCCGGCTCGAGAGGGCTCGTCATTCGGCGCGGATGAGATTCCCGTCGGGATCGAGCTCGACGAAATGCTCCGACTCGCCCGAGCTGTAGGTCGAGCACTGGTTCGCGGGATCGTCGTCGACGGGCTGGCGCGGATCGTGCGCGATGTCGGCGACCCAGTTCGGGACCGGGAGCGGATCTGCGATGCACGGCCCCCTCAAGAGGTCGCGCCCCTCGAGTCGCGCCTTCTCGTACGCAGCCTTGGCCGCCGTGATCGCCGTGCCCTTCACACCCTCTTCCTCGGCCTCCCCGGTCGCGGCGCAACCTGTGAGCAGCATGAGGACGACAACGGCGGGCGCAAGTCGTCTCAACGGATCTCCTTCGCCATCAGCACGGCGTCCACGAGCTCGTCGCCGCGGCTGTAATGCCTCCGGCGCAGGCCTTCCCGCTCGTAGCCGAGGCTCTCGTAGAGCGCGAGGGCGGCCGCGTTGTAGGGGAAGACGTGCAACTCGATCTTCGAGACACCGACGCTTCTCGCCCAGTCCTCCGCAGCCGCCATGAGCGCGCGCCCCGCCCCTTGCCGGCGGTGGTCGCGGGCGACCATCACGCCCACGTCGGCCACGTGGCCGCTCGCGGGATGAGGATCGCGAGCGATCGAGAGCCGTCCGACGATGCGCTCCGGAACCTCGGCGACGAGAACCGCTGCATGGCGCGAGCGGCGAATCGCACGAAGATACCTGCGCTCTTCCGACGCGCTTCGCCACTCGCCGTTCGTGATGAGCCATCCCTCCTCCTCGCTCCCGACCGTGCGCGCGAGATCGACCAGCTCGGATGCGTCGCGCGGCTCGGCGC
>JACCYG010000087.1 GCA_013696595.1 Actinomycetota bacterium
GATCATCGTCATGGATGACGCCGACATCGATCTCGCGGTCGACGGGATCCTGTGGTCGGCTTTCGGGACCTCCGGCCAGCGCTGCACGGCGGCGAGCCGCGTCATCGCAGGGAAGAAGGTCTACGACGAGCTCGCGACCAAGCTGGTGTCGCGCGCGGAGGAGATGCGGCTCGGGAACGGCCTCGAGGAGGACACCGACGTCGGCCCTGTGATCAACAAGTCCGCGCTCGACAAGATCCACGCGTACACGGAGATCGGGAAGGACGAGGGCGCGACCCTCTTGACCGGCGGGGAGGTCGCGACCGAGAACGGTCTCGACGAGGGGTTCTTCTACCGCCCGACTGTGTTCGGCGACGTCGAGCCGGGGATGCGGATCGCGCAGGAGGAGATCTTCGGGCCGACGACGGCCGTCATCAGGGCGACGGACGTGGACGAGGCCGTCCAGATCGCGAACGGCATCGAATACGGCCTTTCGTCCTCGATCTTCACGCGAGACATCAACAAGGCCTTCAGGGCCATCCGAGATCTGAACGCCGGGATCACGTACGTGAATGCCGGGACGACCGGCGCCGAGGTCCATCTCCCGTTCGGCGGCACGAAGCAGACGGGAAACGGCCACCGCGAGGCGGGCCAGGCGGCGCTCGACTTCTACACGGAGTGGAAGTCCGTCTACATCGACTACTCCGGCAAGCTTCAGCGCGCGCAGATCGACACGGTCGAGAACCCGGCGCCGTAGGGCTGCATGGACGTTCGCCTGCTCGGCAGCGGCGGTTGGGTTCCGAGCGATCGTCGTGAGACCGCCTCCGTCTATCTCCGCGAGGGTGCGAACGCTCTCGTACTCGATGCCGGGACGGGCTTTCGGCGCCTTCTGACCGACCCGGATCTCCTCGAGGGCGTCGAGCGGGTGAGCGTCGTTCTCTCGCACTTTCACCTCGATCACACGGCCGGACTCGTTTGCGCGCACGCCCTCGCCGGCGTGCCGGTCCGGGAGGTCTGGGCGCCGGGTCGCCTAATCGCCGGCTCCACGGCGGACGACCTCGTGCATCGGCTGCTCGGGCCGCCGTTCCTCGCCGCCGACCGCGACGACGTCCTGAGGGAGATCCTCACCGGCATCCACGAGCTCGAGGGGGACGTCACGATCGGGCCGTTCACAATCGAGACCCGCGTCCAGCCACGGCATGCGGGCCCGACGGTGGCGCTCAAGGTGAACGGCGAGCTCGCGTACTGCACCGACACCGCGTACGACGAGGAGAACGCCGTGTTCGTGCGCGGTGCGCGCGTCCTCCTGCACGAGGCCTTCCACGCTTCGGACGAGACGGACGACCCGATTCACTCGGCTGCAGGAGAGGCCGCGCGGATCGCCGCCGCCGCGGAGGTCGAGCGCCTGGTGCTCGTCCACGTCCATCCGCTGCTCGCGGACGACGACGACCTGCTCGGGTTCGCCGCGAAGCGATTTCCCGCGAGCGAGGTCGGCCGGGACGGGCCACTGCTTGGTAGTACAGTCTTCGACCGAGCCGCGCGATGAAGGCCACGCTGAAAGAGAAGGAGAAAGTCGCAAAAGGCACCCTCCTTGCCGTGTTCGACCTCCTCGGCGAGGACGTCGACTTTCAGCCCGGCCAGTACTTCTTCGTCACGCTGCTCGATCCACCCTACGAGGATGAGAAAGGGCCGAGGAGGCACATCTCCGTCGTGACGTCGCCGAACGAGCGCGGCGTGCTCGGTCTCTGCACGCGCCTTCGCGACACCGCGTTCAAGAAGTCACTCGCCGAGCTCCCGGTGGGAGCGGAGGTCGAGGTCGAGCCGCCCAAGGGCAAGTTCGTGCTGCCGGACGACACTTCGCGCCCCTACGTCTTCGTTGCGGGTGGGATCGGGATCACCGTGTTCAGGAGCATGCTCCTGAAGATCCGGGAAGAGTCCCTTCCGTACCGTGTCACGCTCGTCTACTCGAACCGAAGCCAGGAGGAGACGGCGTTCCTCGACGAGCTCCGAGGGCTAGAGGCGGAGCTTCCTGATTTTCGTCTCATCCCGACGATGACCCAGGATCCCGGGTGGGACGGAGAGAGCCGGAAGATCGACGCTGACTTCTTTCGCGACTACCTCGGGGACGGGCTAAACGACCGCACGTACATGATCGCGGGCCCGCCGCCCATGGTCGCAGCGATGACGGATGCCCTCGCCGAAGCGGGCATCGACGAGCAGAACGTCATCCCCGAGAAGTACTCGGGCTACTAGAAGCCTCGTCTCGAACCCGGAGCGCCTACCCCGCTTGCGGCAGTCTCGCGCGCGCGCGAGTAGCTTTACCCCCGGGGGCCTTCGGCCCCTCGCCCCCGGCTAGGACCGTAGCGCGAAACATGTCGCGTGTGGTGCGCCGATTGTTCCGAGTGACCCGCGAATGTGCGCCGGAACGCGGGCGCCTACGTGTACGTGAGGATGCGGAACAGGTCGACCTCGAGGCCGTTCGAGCTCAGGCGGGCGAGCTTGGCGATCCCGTCCTGTTCCTCGAAGCGCAGCACGAGCTCGTCGCCTGTATCGGTCGCCTCGTCGACCTGGTCGAGGCGGAAGCCGAGCGACGACGTCTGCTCGCCGGCCACGAAGAGCAAGCGCACCTCGACGTTGTTTGCGCGGCCGAAGTCGTGCCCCTCGCGGAGCGTGAAATCCCAGGCTTGCCTCGGCGCGAACCACTCTTCGATCGTCGACGCGAACACTGTGAGGTCCTCGTCGACCTCGACCTCGACAAGCGTGTCCGCCCGCTCCTCGGGCGTTTCGCGCGGATAGACCTCGATCGTCGCCACGACGGCCGGATTCCCCACTAGGTTAGGGCGCAAACGTGAACCGAAAGCTCGTCGTCTTCGTGCCATCCGACGCGCTCGACGCGGTCCGCGACGCGCTCTTCGCAGCCGGGGCGGGGCGGATCGGCGACTACGAGCGCTGCTCCTGGTACGCCGAGGGGACGGGGACGTTCTTCGGCGGAGAGGGAGCGTCGCCCGTGCTCGGCGAGGCCGGCCGGGAGGAGCACGTCCAGGAGCTTCGGCTCGAGACCGTCTATCCGGTCGGTCGCGAGGCCGAGGTCGTGCGCGCCCTCCGCGAGTCGCACCCGTACGAAGAGCCGGCCTTCGACCTCTACCTGCTCGCCGACCCGCCCGCGTGAAGGCAAGGCTTTTCACGGACGGGGGCGCGCGGGGGAACCCGGGGCCGGCCGCAGCCGCCTACGTCCTCGAAACCGATGACGGGACCGTTCTCGACGCGTGCGGCGAGGCGATCGGGGTAGCGACCAACAACGTCGCGGAGTACCGCGCCCTCGTCGCGGGCCTCGCGAAGGCGGCCGAGCTCGGCGTATCGGAGATCGAGGTCGTCTCCGACTCCGAGCTCCTGGTGAAGCAGATGAACGGGGAGTACCGGGTGAAAAGCGCGACCCTGGTTGAGCTCTCGCTCGAGGCGGCCCGCCTCGCGCGGCAGATCGGCCGGGTCCGCTATCGCGCCGTGCGACGCGCGGAGAACGAGCTCGCCGACCGTCTCGTCAACGAGACGCTCGACGCGGCCTCGTCGTAGGGGTGGGACTTGCCTCGATCACCGCTATCATTGCGTCCACGCGGATGTAGCTCAGTTGGCTAGAGCGTCTGCTTGCCATGCAGAAGGTCGTGGGTTCGAGTCCCATCATCCGCTTTAAAATACCTGCAAACTGACTTTTTAGTTCTCACATCTGAGAACTAAGAATGCAATTTTGTCCCAAGACTGCGGCCTATATCGGGGGTCTCGTTTGCCGGGCAGGTTTCGGGAGCAAAGCTCGGTCGAGCGCGAAGGCGACGGTCGTCGCGGCGCTGTGAATGCGTCGAAGGCGGGTGCATTCGCGTTTCTCGCTCCGCCGGATGTGTGAACCGCTGTAGATCGCTCGCCGTGTGATCGCTCGCCGCGCTCGCCCGGTCGTCGACGAGAGACAACGCCCGGCCTCGCATGCAAATCGACCCGCGTCGGAGTGCGCGGACCTACGCGCGCCGCCGCGACGACGCCTCGGCGCACGCTAGCTTCGTATCGGCTCGGCGG
>JACCYG010000128.1 GCA_013696595.1 Actinomycetota bacterium
GTGCACCACGTACACGCGCCCTCCGGCGATCCCGGCGATCGCGAGCACGCGCGCGATCGCCTCGACTTCGCTCTCGGGCGGCCGCGACTCGGCGAACGCGAGCGGGTCGCTGCGACCTGCGGCGCGGAGCTCGTCCGCGAGCGCGGCGATGACACCGCCGTTCTCGCAATGGACGAGGACGGAAAGGTCGAGGCTACGAGTCGCGCGCATCGTCTCGTACACGGTCCGGTCCGAGGCCTGCAGGCCGAGCTCTGGGTACGCGGTGAAGAGCTTGACGCCGACGACGCCGAGCTGGGCGCATTCCTCGACATCGTCGGCGGTGAGCCGGTCGGGCTCGGAGACGTAGGCGTGCAATGCGACGTCGATCGCCGCCTGGGGAATCAGCTCGTCGCGTGTCCGGGCGACCGTTTCCGCAGGCGACTCCCCCGGGCGCGGCAGCGTGAACGAGATCGCCGTCGTCGTCCCACCGAAGGCGGCCGACCGTGTCGCCGCCGCGACGTCGGTGAAGAGGTGTGTGTGCGGGTCGACTCCGCCCGGAAGGACATAGCAGCCGTCCGCCGCGACGGCGTCGTCGCGCGGCAGTCCGGGCGGCAGGACCTCGGCGACGAGCCCGTCCTCGATTCGCACGTCCCCACCTCGGACGCCGTCCGGGGTGACGACGAGCCCGCCGGTCACGCAGGCGACCATGCCAGGAGGATAGGTCTTCGCCGCCGCCCGCACGCGCACGCCGGGGGGCTCGCTGACACCTAAGATCGTCCCGTGCTCGCCGCAGTCATGCATGCGACGAACGAGCCGCTTCGGATCGAGGAGGTGGAGCTCGCTCCGCCCGGCCGAGGCGAGGCCAGCGTCCGCATCCAGGCGACGGGCGTTTGCCACAGTGACTGGAACGCGATCGTGGGCGATTCGATCGTGCCGCTGCCTTCGATCCTCGGGCACGAAGGGGCGGGCATCGTCGAGGAGGTCGGCGAGGGCGTCGAGGGCATCGCGGCCGGCGATCACGTCGTGCTCTCGTGGATGCCCTCGTGCGGCCATTGCTTCTACTGCCGGCGAGGACGTCCGAACCTTTGCGAGGCCGCCCTCCCAGGGTTCTTCGCAGGAACGCTCTTCGACGGAGCGATCCGGCTCTCGCAGGACGGAAAGCCCGTCTACCACTACTCGTTCCTCTCCACGTTCGCGGAGCGCGCCGTTGTCCCCGCAGCGAGCTGCATCCCGATTCGCCGGGACGTTCCGCTCGAGGTCGCAGCGATCGTGGGCTGCGCCGTCATGACGGGTGTCGGCGCCGCCGTCAACCGGGCCCGCGTCGAGGCGGGCAGCGTCGCCGTCGTCTTCGGGGCCGGCGGCGTCGGCCTGAGCGTCGTCCTCGGCTGCCGACTCGCCGGCGCGCGAGCGATCGTCGCGGTCGACCCGGTCGCGTCCAAGCGGAAGCTCGCGCTAGAGCTCGGAGCGACCCACGCGGTCGATCCGCCGGGCGAAGATGCTGCCGACGTCGCCCGGGAGCTGACCGACGGCCGCGGCGCCGATTACGCGTTCGTCGCCGCGGGCGTGCCCTCGCTCTTCCTCGACGCCTACACGGCCACACGGCGAGCGGGCACGGTCGTCTGCATCGGCCTCCCCCGCGAAGGAACGGAGGTCTCGTTCCCCGCGACCGCGCTCGTGCGGGAGGAGAAGATCTTGACGGGCAGCCTCTACGGCACCTGCCGCGACCGCGAGGACATGCCCGAGCTCCTTGACCTCTACATGGCCGGCCGCCTCGACCTCGACCGCCTGATCACGCGAACGTATCCCCTCGGCCAGATCAACGAGGCGTTCGCCGACATGAACTCGGGAGAGGTCGCACGGGGCGTGCTCGACCTTCGCGACGGGGCGAGATGAGCTTCGCGGAGACGAGCCTGATCGGCGAGTCCTTCGTCGGCGAGGGCAAGAACGCGGCGCACATCAACGTCGTCCTCGGCCGCAAGGGCGGACCCGTCGAGACGGCCTGGGTGACAGCGCTCGCGACGCCGCGGCAGGGCTACATCCCGTTCGTCGTGATCCTCCGCCCCAACCTCCCGGTCAAGCCGCTCACGCTCTTCGTGAACAAGGCCGACCTGCGGGGCGAGCAGCATGAGATCCTGACCTGGGGTGCGGCGCAAGCGGGCGTCGCACGAGGGGTCGCTCGCGCCGTCGCCGAGGGCGTCATCCCCGCCGAGGAGGTGGACGCATTGCTCCTCGTCGCGGCCGCCTGGGTGAGCTGGGAAGCCGACGACGGCGAGGCCGTCTATGCGAACAACGTCGACGCGACACTCGGTGCGCTGAAGGAGGCCTCGGAGCGACGGCCGTCGGTCGAGGACGTGCTCGCAGGCGGCGACGCGCCTTCGAATCCGTTCTTCACGCCGCAGTGAAGATCGCCGGCGGGGAGATGACGCGCCCCGTTCACGAGCTCGACGCTTGTCTCGCCGCCGACGCGCTCGACGTCCTGCCAGCCGGACGCCCGGGCCCCGGCGTCGAGCTGGACGAGGGCGCCTTGTGCCGGTGCGCAGTCGGGTAATGCCGAGCTTCGACGTCCATCAGCATCTCTGGCCCGAGGCGTTCATCTCCGAGCTCTCGCGCCGGTCCGAGCGGCCGCGCCTGCGCGGGAGCATGCTCGAGCTCGACGAAGGCGACTTCGAGACCGACCTCGAGGCGCACCGGCTCGAGGCGCGTCTCGGGCTCCTCGACCGCGACGGCATCGACGCCGCCGTCGTCTCGCTCCAGCCGACGCTCGGCGCAGACGACGTCCCCGAGCTCGTCGACGCCTATCACGCGGGGATCCAGGAAGTCGTGTCGGCGTCGGGCGGCCGGATCGTCGCGCTCGCATCCGGCGCGTGCCTCGACGGGTTCGCCGGCGCCTCGATCTCCGCTCGATCGCTCATCGACCTGGACCGCACGGCGCCGCTCCTGCGCGAGCTCGAGGGTCGCAAGCAGCTCCTCTTCGTTCACCCGGGCCCCGCCGACGCACCGCGTGACCTGCCCGACTGGTGGCCGGCCGTCGTCGACTACACCGCAGAGATGCAGGCCGCGTGGGTGCTCTGGCTCGCGCGCGGAGCGGCCGCGTATCCGGGCCTGCCCCTCGTCTTCGCGATCCTCGCAGGCGGTGGGCCGTTTCAGCTCGAGCGCCTGCGCTCACGCGGCGTGGACGTCCGGACGACGCTCCAGGCAAACGTCTTCCTCGACACCGCCTCGTACGGGCACCGGGCGCTCGAGCTCTGCCTCGCGACGTACGGCGTCGGCCAGCTCGTCTACGGCAGCGACCTCCCGGTCGTCGACTCGCGCCCGACCTTGCGCTCCCTACGGGAATTCGGCGATGCTGTGACCGAAGCGATATGCCGAGAGAATCCGATGCAGTTGCTGGGCTAGACGCGGTCGCCGCGTGGCTCTCCGAGCAGACCCCGGGGGATCGAAATCTCGAGCGCGACG
>JACCYG010000146.1 GCA_013696595.1 Actinomycetota bacterium
GTGCACAGGACGCGCGCGATGTAGGTGAGATTCTCCCGGACGGTGAGAACGGCGTAGACCGACGGCGCCTGCGTCAGGTACCCGACACGCGACCGGAGGCTCGAAGAGCCCGCTTCCTCGCCGAGGACCTCGACCGATCCCGACTCGGTGATCTGGACACCCACGATCGCGCGGAGGAGGGTCGTCTTGCCGGACCCGCTCGGGCCGAGGAGCCCCGTGACGGTGCGCGCCTCAACCGCCAGCGAGATCCCTGGGAGAACCAGGCGTCCGCCCCGCACGACGTGAAGATCCTCGACGCGCACGGCAGCAGCCACGGCGGCCACGATAGGCGAAGGGCTGATTCCCCGCGCCCTTTCCTAGCATCGATCTACGCTTCCGAGCATCGCGGGGATTCCGCCTCTGCTAGAAGCGAGCTCGATGAAATCCATCCGAACGGCACGCGGGGGCGTCCTCGTCCTCGGTGGAGGCTTCGCAGGCGCGTCGGTTGCACGCCTGCTCGGGAAGCGCGGAGCGACGATCGTCAGCACCGAGAACTTCATGCTCTTCACGCCGATCCTCCCGGAGGCCGCCTCCGGGACGCTCGAGCCGCGCCACGTGGTCGTCCCGCTCAGGATGATGTGCCGCCACGCAGACCTCGTCCTCGGGCGGGCGGTCGCTCTCGAGGAGGCGGCGCACACCGTGTCCCTGGAGAGCGAGGTCGGGCCCGTGACGATCCGGTACGAGCACCTCGTCCTGGCGGTCGGCTCGGTGACCCGCGCGCTTCCCATTCCAGGTCTCGCCGACCATGGCCTCGGCTTCAAGACGCTGGCCGACGCGATTCACCTGCGAAACCACGTTCTCCGCCAGCTCGAGCTAGCGGAAGCGGCCCCCGCGGCGGATGACGCGAAGCGCCATCTGAGCTTCGTCTTCGTCGGGGCAGGGTACGCAGGCGTCGAGGCGCTGGCGGAGCTCTCGGACCTCGTCCGCGACGCCCTGCGTTTCTATCCGAAGCTCAAGGGCACACGCCAGCGCTGGGTGCTCGTGGACGCGGCTCCCAAGATCCTCCCCGAAATCCCGCGGCGCCTGGGCGAGTACGCGGCCGAGGAGCTCTGGAAGCGTGGCGTCGACATTCGTGTTTCGACCACCCTGGAAACCGTCGAGCCGCACGCGGTCACACTCTCGGACGGAAGCCGACTCGACACGGAGACGCTCGTGTGGACAGCGGGGGTCAAGGCGAGCCCCTGGCTCGCGACGCTCGGCCTTCCGCTCGACGAGCGGGGGAGGCTCTGCGTGGACGAGGCGCTCCGGGTCGAGGGGAGAGAGAACCTCTGGGGCCTTGGCGACTGCGCACGTGTCCCCAATGCTGCGACGCCGGACCGTTTCGATCCCCCGACCTCACAGCATGCGCTCCGCCAGGCCCGGCGGCTCGCGAAGAACCTCGAGGGGAATCCGCGGCCGTACCGCTATCGCGAGCTCGGGATGGGCGCGACGCTCGGACGCCACAAGGGCATCCTCAGTCTTCTCGGGCTCCCCGTGCGCGGCTTCCTCGGCTGGTTCCTGACTCGCACCTACCACCTCTACCAGCTGCCTCTCGTGTCCCGGAAGATGAGAGCGATGACCGACTGGACGGTCGGCCTCTTCTTCCGGCGCGACATCGCCGAGCTCGGCTCGCTCGGTCATCCGACACGCCTCGGCGATGAGTGAAGACCTTCGCCGCGCGTGCGCCTTCGAGGAGGCGCTCCGCGAGCACTGCGCCGAGCGAATCCTCCCGCTTCCCTGGGGGCGAGCGGTCTTCAGCCCGGGCTTGAACCGGGTCTGGGAGCTGAACGTCCTCCGGGTGGAGCGCGCCGGCGTGTCGATCGACGAGCTCATCGCGGAGGCCGAGCGGTTGCAGGGCGAGGCAGGCCTCGCGCACCGTCGCATCGTCGTCCTCGACGAGGACGCCGGAGCGGCTCTCGAGCCCGGCTTCAGCGAGCGCGGTTGGAAGACCGACTCCTTCGTCTACATGGTTCACCGCGGTGAGCCTCCGGCGCGCGCGAACTCCGTACGCGTCGAGGAAGTCGAGCGTAGGGCTGTCGATCCGCTCCGGGAAGTCATCATCAGAGCTGAACCCTGGGGGAACGACGACGAGGTCGTGCGGCAGCTGCTCGTGTCGAGCGCGCGCGTCGCGGAAGCCGGCCGGGGCCGTCAGTTCGCCGTTCTCGTCAACGGCAGAGCGGTGAGTGCCGCCGATCTCTACTCCGACGAACGAACGGCCCAGATCGAGGACGTCGCAACGCTTCCCGAACACCGTGGGCGTGGCCTGGCCACCGCCGTCGTCCTTCATGCGCTTGCAGAGGCGGTCGACACGGGCCATGAGCTCGTGTTCCTGATCGCCGACGACAAGGACTGGCCGAAGGAGCTCTACGCGAAGCTCGGTTTCGAGCTCGTAGGGCGAAAATTCGCCTTTCTCAAGCCGCCCGCTCAGGCTTCCCGTGAGCGAACCGAGCCGGGAGGCCCCGGCTCGTAAACCAGTTCACCATGGCCAGCTGAGGCGGCTTCTCGGTGCCGTAGTGCGTTCCGTCGACGATCGCCACCCCCTCCTCTTCAGCCAGCGCGCGAAAGTCGGCCACCTCCTTCTGGACGAAGTCGAGCCGGCACCTCGTTGCAGCATTGCCCGTCACGAAGGTCTGGCAGTCCCGCTCGAGCGACGCCTCGAGTATCGGGCGCTGCGCGCCGCCGCCGGCCGCAATCGCAACCCGGCCGGCATGGGCTCGCGGAGCGAACAGGACAGAGACCGGGATCTCCTCGCCGAGAAAGGTGCGCAGGCGTTCAGCAAGCTCGTCGGCGGTGAAATCCGATCGCCCGATGACCGCCGCCCCGCCGGGGATCCCGTCCACGATCGGGAAATACTCATCGAGCTCGGTGAGGTCGAGGCCTGCGGCGCAAAGCCGCGACGGCGAGACCTCTGGGTGCATGTCTAGCGGTCCGTGGGCGTGATAGAAGCTCACGCCGCGTTCCTTCATCGCCTCGAAGCTCCCAGGCGTGAGCGGGTTGAAGCCGGCGACGTCGTCGTCATATGCGATTGGATGCTCCGAGAAGAGGAGCGTTCGCGGTTCGAGTGCCTCGATGATCGCGTCGCTCGGGAACACGCATGTAGCGGCCCGCTCAACGTCGGCATGGCCGCGAACCATGAGCCCGTTCCACCGCTCGGCCCAAGCCGGTTCGGCGTACTCACGCCAGTGGGCGCCACCGAGCGAGTCGTAGAGCTCACCCCACGGCGCATCGTTTTCGACTTCGGCGAGCCGGAAGTACGCGTCGAGCTCGCGGACGACCTCGTCAAGTGTCACCTGAGCTTCTTGAGCGCCGCCCTCAGCGACTGCCGGGTCTTCAACACCGGTTCGAAGAGATCGCCGTGGCGCTCGACCCGGCGGAGGACGACTTCCATCGTGAAGTCGCTCGGGTCGAGCTCCTCATTCACCTCCTCCCATCGGAGCGGCGTGGAAACCGGCGCTCCGGCTCGTGGCCGGACAGAGTACACCGACGCGATCGTCTTCCCTTCGCCGTTCTGGTTCGCGTCGATCAGGACGCCGCGACGCTTCGCCTTCGACCATTCGGTCGTCACGAGACCCGGGTGCGTCCGCGCGAGCGCGCCGGCAACGATCTCGGAAAAGAGGCGCGTGTCTCCGTACGTATGGCGTCGCTCGACCGGGACGAGCACGTGGATCCCATCCGACCCGCTCGTCTTCGGGCAGCTCTCGAGACCGAGGGTGTCGAGCGTCTCCTTCACGAGAAGCGCGACCTGGACGGTCTCCTCGAACCCGACGTCGGGCGAGGGGTCGAGGTCGAAGAGGACGAAATCGGGCCGGTCCGGCTTGTCGACGCGCGAGTACCAGCAGTTCATGTCGATGCAGCCCATGTTCACCATCCAGAGGAGGGCGAGCTCGTCGTTGACGAGCGGATAGGCGATCTTCCGCTTCTGGCGGCTCTCCCTCGAGGTCGAGATGTACGACCGCGTCGGGATCCAGTCCGGCATGTGCGACGGCGCGTTCTTCTGGAAGAAGTGGCCGCCGTCGATACCCTCGGGGTAGCGCTTCATCGTGAAGGGGCGGTCCTTCAGATGCGGGACGAGTGCCGGCGCGACGTCACGGTAGTAGGCGAGGAGCGCGCCCTTCGTGATCCCTTCCGCCAGCCAGAAGACCTTGTCCAGATTGGACAGCTTGAGAGCTCGGCGGCCGCGCCGGATCTCGGTCGCGAGCGGATTCTCACGCCGGACCTCGTCCGGAGCCTTGTCCTCGCGCAGGCCCTGGTAGGACGGAGCGCGCAATCGACCGTCGTGCGTCCACTCGGCGAACTCGACCTCGCACACGAGTCTCGGCGTCACCCAGACGACGTCGTCCTTCCGCACCTTCGGCATTTTGGGAACGAGTTGGAACGGCGCGCTCGAGCGCTCGAGCGGGCGGAGGAGACGCAGAAGCTTGCCGATCTCCCTCTCGGTGAACCCGGTCCCGCAGTTCCCCGCCCAGACGAGCTCGTCGCCCTGGCGATGCGCGAGGACGAGCGCACCGAGGGTGTTCGAGCGCCTTCCTTTTCCCTTCGTGTAGCCGGCGATCAGAAACTCCTGGCGACCGTGCGTCTTCACCTTCAGCCAGTCACGCGTCCGCTTTCCCGGTTGATAGAGCGAACCGGCCTGCTTCGCGATCACACCTTCGAGGCCCCGCTCCTTGGCCGCTTCGAGGAGCGCCTCGCCGTCGTCGAACGCCTCCGAGAGCTGGACGCCCGGATTCCCACGATCCAGGAGCTCCGCCAGCCGGGCGCGGCGCTCGGTGAAGGGCCGGTCAATGAACGGCTCACCCTCGAGCTCGAGCAGGTCGAAGACGTAGTAAACGAGAGCGCCCTTCCCCTGCTGCATCACGGAGAAGCTCGTCCGTCCATTCTCGTCGAGGGCGCAGACCTCGCCGTCGAGAACGCAGTTCGGCGTCTTGACCGCCTTCGGAATCGTCTTGGCGACGGACGCGAATCGCTCGGTCAACGAGTTTCCGCGCCTGCTCGTGAGCTCCACCTCGCCGCCGGCGATCGTCGCAACCGCGCGGTATCCATCCCACTTGACCTCGTAGAGCCAGCCACGCCCGCTTGGCAGCGTCTCGGAAAGCGTCGCGAACATGGCGACGTAGTCCGCGGGCCGAGGCCGTTCGCCCGTCCTTTCCTGCGTGCCCGTCTCCCGCTTCTTGATGATGAGCCAGTTCTTCGGATCTCGGTCGAGCTTCGCCGGGACGAGCGTCCAGAGGCCGTTCAGCCGACGGCCGGCCAAGCGCACGGTCAGCCCGCCGTCGCGCTTCTCCTCCACGAGCTCGTACGTGCCTGAATCCCAGATCTCGACCGTGCCGGCGCCGTACTGACCCTGCGGGATCTCGCCCTCGAACGTCGCGTAATCGAGTGGATGGTCCTCGACGTGGACGGCGAGGTGGCGCTCGCCCGGCTCCAACGGGACCCCTTTTGGAACCGCCCAGCTCGCAAGGGCACCGTCGCGCTCGAGGCGGAAGTCGTAATGCAGGCGCCGCGCGTCATGGCGCTGGACGACGAAGATCGGCGCCTTGGCCCGCCGCTTCTTGCCTTCGAAGGGCTCCGGCGTCCTGCCCGCATCCCGCTTGCGCTCGTACTCGTTCAGACGGGCCATGTCCGTAGGATGCCCGACCCCGCAAGATCGAATGTTTTGCGAGCAGCAGGAAGTGGGAAGAAGAAAATGATCGCTTGGTCCGCCGACCAGGGGGGGTTGGCGCTCGGGGTCTGGTGTTGAGCCGGCCCCGAGGCTTTTAACAACGGGGAAAACCAGGTTTCCCCCACGAGCCCCCTTCTTGGAGGAGTTCGCCTCGAAAACCCGTTGTTTTCTTGGTGGAAGGTGGCTGCTTCTGTGAGGAAAAGCCTGTGGAACGTGTGGGAAACGTTCTACGGGGTGACGAAGACGCCCATCCCGCGAAAGCGGTCGCGTCGCGCAAGCCGGCGGGCTTTCGGCTCGTTTCCGTCAATCTCGCCGAGCGCGGTCTCGAGCGACTCGGCCAGCAGAGCCGAGGCCGCGTCGTGGTCCATGTGCGCACCCCCGGGCGGCTCGGGAACGATTCCGTCGATGACGCCGAGATCGAGGCAATGCCGCGCGTCCGGCTTGAACGCGGCAGCCGCCTTCTTCGCCTCGCTCGCGTCGCGCCAGAGAATCGCGGCGCAGCCCTCAGGCGAGATCACGGAGTAGATCGCGTTCTCCTGCATGAGCACCCGGTCGGCGACCGCAATCGCGACGGCACCGCCCGAGCCTCCTTCGCCGATCACGCAGGACACGATCGGAACCTCGAGTCCGATCATCTCGAGCTGGCAGCGAGCGATCCAGCCTCCTTGGCCATGCTGCTCGGCGGTGACGCCGGGATAGGCGCCCGGGGTGTCGACCAGGGTGAAAATCGGGAACCGGTGCAGGTTCGCCAGCTCCATGATGCGGATCGCTTTTCGGTACCCCTCGGGGTAGGGCATGCCGAAGTTGCGGTACGTGCGCTCGCGAATGTCTCGCCCCTTCTGATGCCCGACGAGCGCGACGGTGCGCCCGCGGAAGCGCGCGAGGCCGGCCACGATCGCCGGATCGTCCGCGAGTGCGCGATCACCGTGTAGCTCGACGAAGTCGTCGAAGATCCGCTCGACGTAGTCGAGTGTGTACGGCCGGTCCTGATGGCGCGCGAGCTCGACCGAGTGCCACACCTCGTCCGCGCTCGGCTCGGCTGCGATGCGTTCGATCTGCCGCTCGAGCCGGCCGAGCTCGCCCGACACGCCCACGCCGCGAAGGAGCGGAAGGTCACGAAGCTTCGTCAGCCGCTCCCGGAGCCGAAGCTGCTCGATCTGGCCTGGTTTCGACTCGGGATCAGCAGCCATCAGCGGAGATCGCCATCAGGCGAAAAGGGCCAAGAGTCGGCCGAGGTAGGGACGGAGGTCCGACCGACGGACGATCGCATCCACGTGTCCGAAGCGGCTGTTCGACTCGGCCAGACCGAAATCGTCGGGGAGCTTCTCGCGTGTCGTCTGCTGGACGACGCGCGGGCCGGTAAAGGCGAGGAGGGCGCCCGGCTCCGCGACGATCACGTCCGCGAGGCTCGCAAAGCTCGCGAGGACGCCGGCGGTCGTCGGATGGGCCATGACCGTGAGTAACGGCGTGCGCGCCTCGCGCAGGGCGTCGACCGCGGACACGGTTTTCGGAAGCTGCATGAGCGAGAGAATCCCTTCCTGCATGCGCGCGCCTCCGGACGCGGTCACGCAGACGAGCGGGGCTCCGCGGTCGGCTGCGCGCTCGCAGGCGCGCGCGAACTTCTCTCCGACCGTGCTTCCCATCGACCCGCCCATGAACGCGAACTCCATGACCGCGAGCTCGCAGGGCCTCCGCTCGATCGCCGCCGCGCCCGCGACGATTGCGTCTCCGAGCCCGGTCGCCATCTCGGCTTCGGCCAGGCGGTCGGTGTAGGCCTTGAGGTCGAAGAAGCCGAGCGGATCGGCCGAGCGCAGGTCCGCGTCCTGCTCGAAGAACGTACCGCCGTCGGCGAGTTGCGCGATGCGCCCGCGCGCCCGCACCGGGAAGTGGTAGCCGCACTGCGCGCAGACGCGAAGGTTCGCGTCGAGCTCGTCGTCTCGGTAGTGCGAGCGGCAGCGCGGACAGGTATTCGGGCCATGGGCGGCCTCGCCTGGCCGGTCGTCGCGGCGGTTTTCGATCGAAACGTCGATCCGGCTGGCCATCGTGGCCTATCCTAGTTCGAACCCGTCGCGGTCCTGGGCTCCCCTGCCTCGCGGGTGACTCACCCCCGCTAGAGGCCGAGGGCCTGAGTGAAACGGACGAGCGCCGAGGCATTCCGCGGCGCTGCGGTGAGGCCTGTGAACCCCGCTCCGGCGACCGGCGCGCGCTCCACGAGGTCGACAAGCGCCGTTGCCGTCTCCTCAGTCGTGAGGCCGCCAGGGGCAGGCATGAACGGCACCACCTCGCCCTTCGGATCGAGCACGTCGACGTCGAGCGCGACGTAGACCGCGCCCGCACCGTCGACGGCCGCCTGCACACCCTCGCGGCCAACGTGAAGCCCGCTCGCCGCGATGAACTCCTCTTCGGGCGGGTCGAGGTCCCGCGCGCCCACGAGTGCGACGTCCTCTGCCCTCACCGTCTCCGAGTCGATCAGCATGCGCAAGGGCATTCCCCACTCGTTCCCGCTCGGCGACGTGGCCGAGGTGTTCAGGTCGCCGTGTGCATCGAACCACACGACCGCCAGGCGGTCGTAGCGCGCTGCTAGGCCCTCGACGGCGCCGACGTGCGCGCAGCAGCACCCGCCAAGGACGAGCGGACGCTCCGGCAAGCCTGCGGCGAGAGCGAGATTCTGCTCGCTGAGCGTGTCCTCCTCCACCACGGCGACCTCCGGAATCGGAAGCCGGAGAAAGGCCGCCTCGACCATGGGCTCCCCGCCGTTACCCCACGCCCGGGGAACGCGAACGAGCCCTGAACCGTACGTGCGACCACACGCGTGGCACTCATACCCTTCGCCGAGGGCGACGGCCGTGAGTGTCCGGCAGTCGGGACAGCGGGCGCGAAGCCGCGACACGCCGAGAATGTAGCTACGCGATCGAGTCGAGCGTCTCCGTGAGCCCGTTCAGGTCCCGGAGCTCGGCCGCACGTGGAAGATCGCTCTGCTCGTCAAGCCGGTTGACCCAGACGGAAGGGATCCCTAGCTCGGCGGCCGGGGCGATGTCGTGGAAGAGGCTCGCCGCGACGTGGATCTGTTCAACGTCCTCCCCGGCTCGCTCGCGGAACCGGCGCCAGTGGCCATGCGCGGGCTTGTACGACCCCGCGTCCGCAGCTGTAACGGCGGCGTCGACGGGTACACCGATCCGTTCGAGCGACGCCGCGAGCAGATCTCGGTCCGTGTTCGAAAGGATTCCGAGGCGCCAACCGCGTTCGCGGAGTCTCGTCAGCTCTCCCGGCACCTCCGGAAAGACCGGCCACTTAGGGAGCGAGCCCGCGAGCACGGTTTCGTCCTCGCGGGACAGCTTGAGACCCTCGCTCTCGGCGAGCAGCCGGAGGGACTGCGCAAGGACGACCCGATACGGCAGGGAGCCATCGAGCTGAACCCGCGGCTCGACCTCGTGGTAGCGCTCGAGGAGCGCATCGACGTCGGCGTCGGGCCAGAGGCGCGCGAGCTCGGAGCGAATCCCGCCGTTCCAGTCGATGAGCGTGCCGAAGCAGTCGAGCGTGGCCCACCGCTCGCTCACCGCACGGCCGCCGAGCCTTAGCCCTCGAACTTCTTGATGACAAGGCAGGCGTTGTGCCCGCCGAAGCCGAAGTTGTTCGAGAGGACGATGTCCGCCTTCGCCTCGCGCGCGTCGTTCGGGATGTAGTCGAGGTCACACTCGGGGTCGGGGCTCTCGTAGTTGATCGTCGGCGGAAGCAGGTCGCGCTGCGCTGCAAAGACGCACGTGATCGCCTCGACCGCTCCGGACGCACCGAGGCAGTGGCCGATCGCACCCTTCGTCGAGGAGACCGGGGTCTTCCGCGCCTTCTCCTCACCGAGTGCGAGCTTGATGACGCGCGTCTCGCTCGCGTCGCCGAGCGGCGTCGAGGTTCCGTGCGCGTTGATGTAGTCGACCTCATCCGAGGAAACGCCCGCGTCCTCGAGCGCCATCGCCATGGCTCGGGCCGGATGGCGGCCGGTCGGATCCGGCTCCGTGACGTGCTGCGCGTCGGAGGAGAGGCCGTAGCCGACAATCTCCGCGTAGACCTTTGCGTCGCGCGCCTTTGCGTGCTCGAGCTCTTCGACGACGAGGATCGCGGCCGCCTCGCCCATCACGAACCCGTCACGCCCCGCGTCGAAGGGACGGCTGGCCGCCTCGGGCTCGTCGTTTCGACGTGACAGCGCTCGCATCGCTCCGAAGCCGCTGATCCCAACCGGGTTGATCCCAGCCTCGGTCCCTCCTGCGAGGAAGAGATCGGCGCGGCCGAGGCGGATCGAGTCGATCGCGTCGCCGATCGCCATGTTCGACGCCGCGCACGCGGTGCACTGAGACGAGAGCGGGCCTCGTGTGCCGAGCTCCATCGAGACCCAGGCCGCCCCCATGTTGGGGATGATCGCGGGGATGGACTGCGGGTTGACCCGGTCGGGGCCGCGTTGGAGCAGCGTCGTGACGCAGTCCTGGAAGCTCTGCAGCCCGCCGATCCCGGTCGCGACAGAAACACCGATCCGCTCGTTCTCGCGCTCGATGTCGATGCCTGAGTCCTCCTCGGCCATCCGCGCCGCGGCGACGACCATCTGGGAGAACCGGTCCATCTTTCGTGCCTTGCGCCGGTCGAGCCACTTCGTCGGGTCGAAGTCCTTGAGCTCGCACGCGAACCGAACCGGGTAGTCGGAGGAGTCGAAGAGGGTGATCGGCCCGGCGCCGCTCCTTCCGGCGACGAGGTTCTCCCAGTACGTCTCGGCATCGTTGCCGAGCGGCGTCACCGCGCCAACCCCCGTCACGACCACGCGCTGTTTTCCGTTCACGCTCACCGCCTACATTCCCAGGCCGCCGTCGACGAGCAGAACCTCGCCCGTCACGAACGCGGCCTCATCCGAGCAGAGAAAACGAACGGCGCCGGCAACATCTTCCGGAGTGCCGAGACGCTGGAGCGGCGTGTTCGTCCGGATGAGCTCACGGATCTCCTCGGAGAGGACGCCCGTGAGCTCCGTGTCGATGTAGCCGGGCGCCACGGCGTTCACCCGGACCCCGCGGTTTCCGAGCTCCTTCGCAAGCGCCTTCGTAAAACCCACGATCCCGCCCTTCGACGCTGCGTAGTTCGTCTGCCCCGCGTTTCCGTGGAGGCCGACGTAGCTCGTCAGGTTCACGATCGCTCCGGAGCGGCGCCGAAGCATCTTGCGCGCAACCGCGCGGCACGTGTGGAACATGCCGTTCAGGTTCGTCCCGAGCACCTCGGCCCAGTCCTCGTCGCTCATGCGGGCGATCAGCGTGTCGCGAGTGACGCCGGCGTTGTTGACGAGGATGTCGAGGTCCCCGAGCTCCGACTCGACGCGCTCGATCACCTGCTGCGCCTCCGCCGCGTCGCCCACGTTCCCGGAAACTGAGATCCCGCCGATCTCGCCCGCAACCTCGTCGGCGGCGGCCTCGTTCGACCGGTAGTTCACGGCCACGCGTGCGCCCGCGCGCGCGAGCTCGCGCGAGATCGCCGCACCGATTCCGCGCGACCCGCCGGTCACGAGCGCGACTCGGCCGGCCAGGGAGCAGAACTCATCAGGCAGCGGAAAGTGTCTCCTCGAGCTTCACGAGGCCTTCTGGATCGCCGACCGACACGGTGCGCAGCGAACGGTCGCAGCGGCGAAGGAGACCGCTCAGAACCTGGCCGGGACCGATCTCGACGAATGTGCCCACACCCTCGGCGACGAGCTCGCGCACGGCGTGGGTGAAGCGCACGGGCCCGGTGAGCTGGTCGAGCAGGATGGCCGCGATCCGCTCGGCCGGCTCGAGCTTCGCGGTCACGGTGGACATGAACGGCGGCGACGGGTCCTTCCAGCCGACGGCCTCGACCGCCGGGCGAAGGCGCTCCACCGCGCCCGCAACGAGCGGGCTGTGGAACGCGCCGCTGATGCGCAGCTTCACCGTCCGCCGCGCACCGCGGTCCGCGGCCTTCTCGAGCACGCGATCGACGGCAGTCGTCTCACCCGAGACGACTAGCTGCCCGGGGCAGTTGTAGTTCGCAGGCCACACGTTTCCGACGTCGGCGCAGAGCTCTTCGACGACCGCGTCCTCCAGGCCGAGCACTGCCGCCATCGCACCGGGGTGGTTCCTGGCCGCTTCCGCGGTCGCCGCTCCCCGCGCGTGCACGAGCGCGACGGCGTCGCGGTCGGTCATCGCCCCGGAAGCGGCGAGCGCCGAGTACTCGCCGACGGAATGACCGATGACGTAGTCGGGCCGGACCCCGCGCGTCTCGACCGCGCGCAGGCACGCGAGCGAGGTGGCGACGAGCGCCGGCTGCTGGAGCTCGGTCTTCGTGAGCTCCTCGATCGGGCCCTCGAAGCAGAGGCGGGCGACGTCGAATCCGACCGCCTCCGCCGCTTCGTCGTAGACGGCCCGGGCCTCGGGAAAGCGCTCGGCGAACGCAAGCCCCATCCCGACGTCCTGTGACCCTTGCCCCGGGAAGCAGAACGCGAGCTTCATCGGCCGTCGCTCCACGTCATGAGCGCCGAGCCCCAGGTGAGGCCGGCCCCGACTGCGGAGAGGAGGACGTTCGACCCGGGCTTCAGGAGACCCTGCTCGTCCGCCTCGACGAGGCAGAGCGGCACGGACGCCGAGGACGTGTTCCCGTAGCGGTCGAGATTGATGAAGACCTTCTCCTGCGGAAGCCCGAGGATCCGTGCGGCGTGGTCGATGATGCGCCTGTTCGCCTGGTGGGGGATGTAGAGATCGAGGTCGTCGACTGCCATGGCCGCGTGCTCGAGCGTCTTCTGGGCCGACGCGACCATGGCGCGCGTCGCGAAGCGGTAGATCTCCGGGCCGTTCATGTGGATGAAGTGGAGGTCCTGGTCCACCGTCTCGCGTGCAGCGGGCGCACGAGAGCCACCCGCCGGGACCATGAGGTCCTTGCCGCCGGACCCGTCTGCGCCGAGCTCGAACGCAATAAAACCTCCGGTCGAAACGGGCTCGATGACCGCGGCGCCCGCCCCGTCGCCGAAGAGGACGCACGTGGCTCGGTCCTCCCAGTTCGTGATCTTCGAGAGCGCTTCCGAGCCCACCACGAGCGCTCGCGTCGCCAGCCCGCTTGCGACGGCGCCGTAGGCCTGGACCAGTGCGTAGAGGAAGCCCGTGCAGCCTGCGAGGATGTCGTAGGCCGCCGCGTTTGTCGCACCCAGCTTGTGGGCGAGGAGCGTCCCAGTCGTCGGGAACATCATGTCCGGGGTACACGTGCCGACGACGAGGTAGTCGATCTCCTCCGCCCGAACACCTGCGCGCTCGAGCGCCTGCCTGCAGGCGGGCAGCGCCAGGTCGCTCGCCGCCTGGTCAGGCGCGGCGATGTGCCGTTCCCTGATCCCCGTCCGCTCGGTGATCCACTCGTCCGAGGTGTCGACCATCCGTGAGAGGTCCTCGTTCGTCAGAACCTTCTCGGGCACGTAGGCGCCGATCCCGGTGATGCCGACCTTGCGGCCGTTCGCTGAGATGTCCGCGATCATCCGCCGTTCTCGGTGACGGCGAAGGTGAGCGTCCCGCGAACGGCGAGCTCGCCGTCGACGGTCGCGCGTACTTTCCCGCGACCGATGGGCCCCCGCACGCGCTCGACTTCGCACGTCAGCTCGAGCTCATCGCCGGGGCCAACGATCCGCTTGAAGCGAACATCCTCGATC
>JACCYG010000156.1 GCA_013696595.1 Actinomycetota bacterium
GCCGGGCTCGGAAAGCTCCTCTGCGCGGCCGAGTCGGCCTACGAGGCGGGGCTGGCCGGGATCAAGGCCGTCCCGGTCCGCCATCTCGCCGAGGCGGCCGCGTACCTCCAGGGACGGCACGAGCCGCAGCCCGTCGAGGAACCGGACGGCCTCGGCGTGCCGGCCTGCGCCGATCTCGCTGACGTCCGCAGCCAGGAACGCGCACGGCGCGCGCTCGAGATCGCGGCCGCAGGTCGTCACAACCTTCTGCTCGCGGGGCCGCCCGGGACGGGGAAGACGATGCTCGCGCGCCGCCTCCCGGGCATCCTCCCGCCGTTGACGCTCGAGCATGCGCTCGAGGTGACGCGGATTCACTCCGTCGCCGGAATCCTCCCTGCGAACCACGGTCTCGTCGAACGCCCGCCCTTTCGCGCCCCGCACCACACGGCATCGACGCCGGCGATCGTCGGCGGCGGCCCGGGACCGCGGCCCGGCGAGGCGAGCCTGGCCCACCACGGCGTCCTCCTCCTCGATGAGCTGGCCGAGTTTCCACGGCCCTCGCTCGAGGCGCTTCGGCAGCCGCTCGAGGACGGAACGGTGGCGATCGCACGCATCGCCGGGCGAATCGTCTTCCCGGCGCGCTTTCTCCTCGCGGGCACGATGAACCTGTGTCCGTGCGGCGCGCGCGGAGATCCCTCCGTCGAATGCGGCTGCTCGCCCCAACGGCTCGCCTCCTACCGCGAGAAGCTCTCCCGCGCGCTGCTCGACCGCTTCGATCTCGTCTTGCACCTCCCGCGCTCGCGCGCGCACGAGTTGGCAGAGGGAGCGGGGGAGTCGTCCGCCGCCGTCGCCGCCCGGGTCGAGCTCGCCGTCGAGCGACTGGAGGCCGGGCCGTTTCCCTTCAGCCCGAAGGCGGAGTCCCTCCTCTCGCGGGCCGTCGACACGCTGCCGCTTTCCGCGCGCGGACGTGCTCGCGTCGCGCGCGTGTCGGTCACGCTTGCGGCGCTCGCGGCCGCTCCGGCCGTCGCGCCGGACCACGTCGGAGAGGCGCTCTCCTACCGCTCGCCGGCAGAGCTGCAGGATGCCGCGTGACCGTCCCCTCGATCGCGCGGCGAGACCACGCGTACCCGCCCCTGCTCGCGGAGCTCCACGACCCGCCCGCACGGCTCTTCCTTCGCGGCTCGGCGATACACCTTCTGCGCGCCCCGGCCGTCGCCGTCGTCGGCGCCCGGAGCTGCTCGGCATACGGCGCACAGGTGGCCCGGAGCCTCGCGCGCGAGCTTGCCGGGGCAGGGCTCGTGGTCGTGAGCGGCCTTGCGCGTGGGATCGACGGAGAGGCGCACCGGGGCGCGCTCGAGGCCGAAGGCGCCACGATCGGCGTGCTCGGCTGCGGGATCGACCGCGATTACCCCGCCGCGCACGCCGAGCTCGCACGTCGGATCACGGAAACGGGCCTGATCGTCTCCGAGTACCCGCCGGCGACCGAGCCTGCGCCGTGGCGATTCCCCGCACGCAACCGGCTCATCGCGGGGCTCGCGCTCGCCACCGTCGTCGTCGAGGCGCGGGAGAGGTCTGGCGCTCTCATCACGGCCGATTTCGCGCTCGAGCTCGGGCGAGACGTGTTCGCGGTGCCCGGGGAGATCACCGCCGCTCTCTCGGCCGGAACGAATCATCTCCTGCGCCAGGGCGCGGCGCCCCTTCTCTCGGTCGATGACGTTCTCCTCGCGCTCGGGGTCGAGCGGCAGGAGCCGAGAAAGTCGCAGGCGGTATCGCCCGCGGCCGCGCGGCTGCTCGACCTCCTCGCGGATGGGGCTCAGGGCGCCGACGACCTCGTGGTGCGGTCGGGCCGGAAGACGGGCGAGGTCTCGGCGGCGCTCGTCGAGCTCGAGCTGGCCGGGCTCGCCGCGCACGCGGACGGCGTCTACCGTGCGCTCGCCGCGCCGTAAGCGAGAATCGGAGCGTGCCTTCGGACGCCGCTGGGATTCCGTACTGGCTCGACGCACCGGGGGACCGCCGAGCGCCGCTCCCGGGCGACGAGCGCGTCGACGTGGCGATCGTCGGCGGCGGCGTGA
>JACCYG010000165.1 GCA_013696595.1 Actinomycetota bacterium
GAAATCCGCCGTTGGCACGGTAGCCTCCGCGCATGGCTTCGCCGTTCATCGAGCTTCCGGTCGGCGAGCGCCTTGTTCGCGTGTCGAACCCGGACAAGGTGTTCTTTCGGACGCGCGGCGAGACGAAGCTCGACCTCGTTCAGTACTACCTCTCGGTTGCGGACGGCATCGTCCGGACCCTGTTCGAGCGCCCGACGCAGCTCAAGCGCCATCCGGACGGCGCGGAGGGCGAGGCGATCTACCAGAAACGCGTCCCGGAAAAGCGGCCGGACTGGATCGAGACCGTGCGCGTCACGTTCCCTTCCGGCCGGCACGCGGACGAGCTCTGCGTCACCGAGGTCGCGCAGGTCGCCTGGGCGGCGAACCTCGGCACGATCGACTTCCACCCGTGGCCTTCACGCCGCGCGCACGTCGACAACCCCGACGAGCTTCGGATCGACATCGATCCGCAACCGGGGACCGGGTTCAAGCAGGCCAAGCGCGTCGCCGCCGTCGTCCACGAGGTGCTGGTCGAGCTGGGCTTCGTCGGATGGCCGAAGACGTCGGGCAACCGCGGCATCCACGTCGCTTGCCGGATCGAGCCGCGCTGGAGCTTCCCGGAGGTGCGCCGGTGCGCGCTCGCGTTCGCCCGCGAGGTCGAGCGGCGGGTGCCGAAACAGGTCACGACGGCGTGGTGGAAGGAGGAGCGCGGAAGGCGCGTCTTCCTCGACTACAACCAGAACGCTCGCGACCGGACGATCGCCTCGGCGTATTCCGTGCGCGCGCGTCCGGACGGGACCGTTTCTGCGCCCGTCAGGTGGGAGGAACTCGCGGAGGCCGAGACCGAGGACTTCACGATGGCGACGATGCCGTCGCGATTCGCCGAGCTAGGGGACGTTCACGCCCCGATGGACGAAGCCGTGTGCGACCTGAACGTCCTCCTCGAATGGGTCGAGCGCGACGAGAAGGCGGGCGTCGCGGAAGCCCCGTATCCGCCGAACTTCCCCAAGATGCCCGGCGAGCCCAAGCGCGTGCAGCCGTCGCGTGCCAAGCGCTCCGCCTAACACTCCGAGCCGGCGAGGAGATCGGAAACGGTTGGATCGCCGCGCTTCCTGCGCGGGCGCACCTGGGCGAACGTGCACTGCTCGGGATCCTTGTCGGGCCGGAAGCGGAGGAACCTCGTCCCGTGGCGGAAGCGCTCGCCCTGCCACTTGTCGTAGCGGATCTCGACGACGAGCTTCGGCTTGATCGGGCTCCACTCGAGCTCGACGTCACGGCGCCACCGGCTCGGCTCTCCGCGCGGCATCCGCTTCGGCGAAGGCCCGAGGAGCGGCTTCACGAGCTCTTCGATCTCCGCACGCCGCCCCCGCGCGGCCGCCGAGGCCGCCCCGACGTGGCGAATCGCCCCCGCGTCGTCGAAGAGCCCGAGGAGAAGGCTTGCGATCCGCTCGTTCTTCTCGCTCCAGGTGACCCCGACGACGACGGCGTCCGCGGTCTGGTGGCGCTTGACCTTCAGGACGCCCTCGCGCGACCCGGGCAGATACGGGAGCCCCAGCCGCTTCGCGATCACACCGTCGAAGCCGGCAACCTCGAGCCGGTCGAGCCATTTCTGGGCGACCTTATGGTCTTCGCTCGCGGGCGAGATCGAATACGGAAGCTTTTCCACGCGCGCGCGACGCTTCTCGAGGGGAAGCTTGTGCACCTGCTCCCCCTCCCACAGAAGAACGTCGAAGGCGACGAACGTCGCGGGTATCTCGCCCGAGAGCCTTTCGATCCGGCTCGCCGCGGGGTGGAGGCGCATCTGAAGGAGATCGAACTCGAGGCGGCCGTCTCGCTCGATCACGATCTCGCCGTCGAGCGCCGACTTCGGAGGAAGCTGGTCGCCGAGCGCGGCCAGCTCGGGGAAGTAGCGTAGGAGCGGCCGCTCGTTTCGGCTCCAGAGATGGAGCTCGCCGCCGAGGTTTTCAAGGACGCCGCGGAAGCCGTCCCACTTCGGCTCGTATTGCCATCCGTTTTTCGTCGGGAGCTCATCGACGAGCTCCGCCTCCATCGGTGGGAACGGCAATCTCGACGGGGGCACGGCCGCACGATAGCCGCGGGCGGGCGAGCCCTGCCCCTACGCCTGCATAGGGCCTGAGCGCCCATAGAATCGGATCGATGGTCGCGGGACTGGACGGCTCCTGGAGGATCGAGCGAGAAGCGGGAGCCCTCCCGCCTCTCGGCCTGAGCAAGCGGATCTCAGGCGAGCACGGGTGGACGCTCGTGGCCGGCGTTCCCGCCGCGTACTTTCATGTCCGCGGGCACACGCTCGACTACGTCGGCTGGCCGGTTCGGGACGAGCTCGAGGTGCGCACAGACGGGTCCTGGGGTGGCCGGGGGTTCATCTTCGGCCGCGAGTTCTGCCGCTTCCGGCTCGTGCGGCAAGAAACGTAACCGGTTGGCCGTTCGTGCCGTCTAAGCGGCAATGAAGCGAGTTGCGATCACCGGGATGGGTGCCGTTACGCCCGTCGGCAACGACGCGAAGTCGACATGGAAGGCCCTCGTCGCCGGCAAGAGCGGGGTGGACTTCATCAAGGCCTTCGACCCGAGCGACTTCCCGGTCCAGATCGCGGGCGAGGTCAAGGATTTCGACGCGACGGAGGTCATCTCTCCCAAGCAGGCGCGTCACGTCGACCGCGCCGTTCTCTTCTCGCTTGCGGCCGCGAAAGAGGCGCTCGCGGACTCGGGGATGAACGGCTACCAGCCGGATCGCTTCGGCGTCGTGCTGGGCTGCTGCGTCGGGGGAATCGGCCAGGCGATCCAGCAGCACGAGACGCTCAAGGAGCGCGGCTGGAGCCGGATGTCGCCCTTCTTCCTCGCGAACTTCCTCGTCGATTCTCCGAGCGGCTACCTCGCGCTCGAGCTTGGCCTACGGGGGCCGAACCACGCCGTCGTCTCTGCGTGCGCGACCGGGTCTTCGGCGATCGGAGAGGGGGCCGAGCTGATCCGAAAAGGAGACGCCGATGCGGTGCTCGCGGGCGGGACCGAGGGCGCGATCACTCCGCTCATACTCGGCGGGTTCTGTGCGATGCGCGGCTTGGCGACCGACGAGGACCCGACGCGGGCGGAGCGGCCGTTCGACGCCCTTCGTTCCGGGTTCGTCATGTCAGAGGGCGCGGCCATCCTCTTGCTCGAGGAGCTCGAGTCCGCGAAAGCGCGCGGCGCCACGGTCTACGCCGAGGTCCTGGGCTACGGCTCGTCCAACGACGCGTACAACATGATCCAGCCCGATCCGAGCGCGACGGGCGTCATCGCGATGATGCGCCAGGCGCTCGACGATGCCGACGTCGGGCCCGAGGACGTCGACTACATCAACGCACACGGCACCGGGACGCCACTCGGCGACGTAGCGGAGACGAAGGCGATCAAGAACGTGTTCGGCGACCATGCGTACGAGCTCGCTGTGTCGTCGACGAAATCCATGGTCGGCCACATGTTCGGCGCCGCCGGCGCAGTCGAGGCGATGGCGGCGGCACTGACGATCCACCACGGCGTCATCCCCCCGACGATCAACTACGAGAACCCGGATCCGGATTGCGATCTCGACTACGTCCCGAACGAAGCGCGCGAAGCCAAGGTGGACGTGGCGCTCTCGAACGCCATGGGCCTCGGCGGCCACAACGCCTGCGTCCTCCTCGGGCGCGCGTCCTAACCGACCCGGCGCAGCGGACTGAGCGTGTCGCGGCTGCCGCAGCCGCTACGTCTCCCGCATGAAGTGGCGCTCGTCGTAAGCTCGGTCTAGCGGGCCGGCGCCGCCATCGCGTCAACGGTAAGTCCGCGAATCGAAGGCAGGACGGCGTCCGCTTCGGCGAGCGCTCCGCCCGGCGGTGGGTAACGCGGGTTCGGAATCGCGATCACGCGCATTCCCGCGGCTTTGGCGCTGAGTATTCCGTTTTCTGAGTCCTCGATCGCGGCGCACGCCACGGGGTCGGCGT
>JACCYG010000174.1 GCA_013696595.1 Actinomycetota bacterium
TTGCCGGGCGTGGAGAGGACGCGCTCACGAAGAGCATGGACGAGCTCGGGAAAAACTCGCGCGTGACGGACGCGCTCGGCCGAGCCGCCTTCGCAAAGGACAAGGTCGACGAGCGGACGCGGAAGACGCTCGCGTCGATCGGCGTCGCCGCGGCGGATGAGATCAAGGATCTACGCGCCCAGCTCGAGCGGCTCGAGAAGCGCCTCGCCCAGCTCGAGGGCAGCGGGCCGCCGAGTCGCGGGAAGAGTCCAGCCCGCCGGTCGACGACTTCGCGCTCCGGAACAAACAAGACGTCTGGTGCGTCGAAGCGCTCGACGACGGCAACGACGAGTGGGTCGACCAGCGGGTCGAGCGCCTCGGGCAGTTCGAGCTCCGGTTCGGGCGAAGGCTCGAGCGGCACGCCGAGCTAGTTCGCCGCGCCGTGATCGCCGGCGTCCACGCTCTCCTCTACGCCCACGACGCGGAAGCCGCCAGAGCGTTTTTCCGCGACGTACTCGGTCTGGAATCGCTCGACGGCGGCGACGGATGGCTGTACTTCGTGCTGCCTCCGGCCGAGCTGGCCTGCCATCCAGGCGCGGGCATCATCGCCGGACGCGAGGAGGGTCGGGCGGAGCTCTTCCTGATGTGCGAGGACGTCGAGGCGACGCGCCGCGAGCTCGAGGACAAGGGCGTCGAATTCGTCGAGCCCGTCGAGGACGAGCGCTGGGGGCTTTTGACGCGCTTCAAGGTCCCGGGCTTCGGCGAGATCGGGCTTTACGAGCCGCGCCACCCGAGTCCGCTGCCCGCCTTTCGGTAGGCCCGGTCCGCGGGGTTGGCCGGCGGGCAGGGCAAGACCCGTCCCTCTATGGGTCAGCGCGCCCAGGACCTCGTCTGTAGGGGAATCGTCCCGCGCGCCTGGTCCCGCGCTGGGGCGGCGCTGGAGCTCACCTGAAGGGCCGGTCATGACCGGCCCGCGAATCACGATGCGTTCGGGCGGGAGCCGCCGGCCGGGACGCGCACGCGGATCGCGCGCGGGACGATCGAGAACGTCACGGGGGTCGTCCCGGGCTGCTCGCCGTCGAGCGCGATCGGAAGCGGCTTCGCCGCGTCGATGGTCACGGTGGCGCCCCGAAGGCACTCGATCTTCGGGTGAGCCAGATGCGTTCCCCGGTAGATCTTCGGGAAGGTGACCACGAAGTCGGCCTTGGTCACGTCGCCGATCAGGAGAACGTCGAAGAGGCCGTCGTCCGGCTCGGCCTCCGGCGCCGCCCACATTCCTCCGGCGGTGTAGTCGCCGTTCATCGCGAGCACCTCGAACATCGGCCCAGACCGCCGCTCGCCATCGACCGCCACACCGATCTCGGTGCTCTTCCAACGAGCGAAGACCGCCACCGTCGCCCAGACGAATGAGAGCCGACCGCCCATCGCCTTCGACGTGGAGTTCGCCCGCCGCGCGATCGCGCCGCTGATCCCCGCTCCGCCGAAATTGGCGAAGTACGCCTCCCCCTTGGCCCCGTCCCAGGCGACGTAGTGGGCGCGGCCCAGGTCGATCGCCCGCGCCGTCCCCGTTCTCGCCACCTCGATCGCCTCGTCGAGCTTCCTCGGGAGACGAAGGCTTCGGACGAAGTCGGTCCCCGTCCCCCGGGGGAGAACCGCGAGCTCGACCCGGTCCGCGGCGCCGGAGCGCACAAGGCCGTTGACCGCCTCGAAGACCGTCCCGTCGCCGCCGACCGCCACGATTACTGCCGCACCGTCGGCGACCGCGCGCTCGGTGAGTGCCGCGACGTCCCCCGGCCGCTCGCTCATGAGCGTCGCGCCGTGCAGGCCGACGGCGGCGGCGCGGGCTGCGATCTCGGGCCAGCGGCGCCCTGTCGACCCGTTCGCCGAGGCGGGATTGACGACGAAGACGACCCCGTCGTCGGCCATCTAAGAGCCCCTTTCGAAATGAAGCACTGAGCCGCCGGGCTCGCACTGGGCGGCACGCTGATGCGTCCTCGGTCGCGCCCGTAGCCTCCGGCTACGAACGCGACGCTGCGTCCTTCCATCGCACCCCCCATCACGACCCCGACGACGAGTCGTCATTCCGAAATGAGCTCTAATGCGCGTCGGCGGTGACCGTGCTGAGCGCGAGCTCGGTCATCTGGTCGACCGCGGCTTTGAGCTCGGCGTCGGAGATGCGCGTGAACTCGCCCTCGACGATGACGTCGCTCACGGTGAGGAGGCAGCCGGCCTGAACCTTGCGCAGGGCGCCGAGCGTGAAGAGGACGGCGGCCTCCATCTCGACGCCGAGGATTCCCCGGTCGGACCAGCGTCGCGCCCGGTCGCCGTCCGGGTCGTAGAAGACGTCGCTCGAGACGATCGGCCCGACGCGGACGCGCCTGCCGAGCTCCTTGGCCGCGTGCACGGCGCCGTGGATCAGCTCCCAGTCCGCCGTCGGGGCGTGCGGCTCCCCGCCGACGTAATGCGTCGCGGTCGAGTCGGCGGGAACCGCGGAGAGGGCCACGATCAAGTCGCCCAGCTGCAGATCCGGTTGCAGGCCGCCGCACGTCCCGACGCGGAGGAGCCGCTTGACTCCGAGTTGAGCTAGCTCCTCGATCACGATTCCGGCCGACGGGCAGCCCATACCCGTCGACTGGACCGAGACCGGGCGTCCCTTGAACGTGCCGGTGTAGCCGAGCATGCCCCGCTCCGAGTTCTTCTGCTCGACGTCGTCGAGGAACGTCTCGGCGATGTACTTCGCGCGAAGGGGGTCACCGGGAAGAAGACATGCCTCGGCGTAATCGCCGGGCTCGGCACGGACGTGGATCGGCACGAGCCGACTTTATCCGGCGGACGTTTCGGTCGTGGGGAGGCGGGTTATCGTTCGCCCCCACATGGCCCGGCTCATCAAGGGCCCGGATCTCGGGGCGATCCTTGCCTTCTGCGAGGAGGATCCGGTCGAGCGCGTCTTCCTCGAGGATGTCGCCCGCCGGGGACTCGGGCGCTTTTCGGCGCTCGAGGAGGCGGGCCGCCTTCACGCGCTTTGCCACGTAGGGGCGAACGTCGTTCCCTCCGGCCGCGGCACCGGCGCCTTCGCGGACGCCGCGCGCAGCGGAGAGCCGCGGATGATCGTGGGGGAGGAAGCCGCGGTCACGGAGCTCTGGGACGCGCTTCACGACGACCTGCCCAAGCCCGTGGACGACCGTCCCGGGCAGCCGGTCTACGTTCTCGAAGAAGCGCCGGCCGCCGGCGATACGGCGCTTCGGCCTGCCGCTCTCCACGATCTCGATC
>JACCYG010000175.1 GCA_013696595.1 Actinomycetota bacterium
CCACGCCCCAGACCTGGGTCGTGTTCGAGAGCACGCCCCGTTGCGACGGCTTGACCGGGTTGTCGTAGGCGGGCGGCACGAAGTAGGCCACCTCTTTCGGAGCCTTCGGCTTCGAGAGGTCGATTACCCGAACACCGTCCGTGTACCAGGAGGTGTACGAGGTCGTCCCGACCAGGAAGTTGTTGTGGATGACGAAGTCGCCCGCCGCGGTGTCGCTCGTGCCGGCCGAGTTCGGGGTCTTGTAGAAGCCGATCTGCTTGGGCGCGGCGAGGTTCGAGTAGTCGTACACCCGCATGTAGCCGAAGCCCTTCTCGATGCCCGCACCCGAGGCCTTGCAGAAGTCCTCGTCGGCGGTGACAAGGAGCTTGCGCGCATCGTCGTACTGCGACGAGTGTGCGTCGCCGTCGGCGTTCGCCGGATACGTCGTCCGCCCCTTGTAGACCGGGTTGGCCGGGTTCGTCACGTCGAGCGCGACGTAGCCGGTGTCCCAGTACGCGAGGAAGACGAGCTTCCCGTCGTGCGAGGGCTCGGCGCCGTGGCCGTAGTTCGCGTCGGCGTCGCAGCCCTGACCGCCGTAGAAGGGTCCGCCGATCGTCTGGATGCCCCAGTTCGAGACCTCCTTCGGCGCGGCCGGGTTCGTGATGTCGATCAGGCGGAAGTCGCCCTTGCCCTGCTGGTCGCGGACGCCGGTCGGCGACGCCGAGTCGGGGTAATTGCCCGCCGGCACCGTCGCGTAGGCGTACGTCTTGCCAAGGTCGGCGCGGTGCTCGACCTCGAACTCGTGCAGACCGCGCGTGCAGCAGCCGGTGTTGACGCGTCCGAGCTCGACCGGCCGAGCCGGGTTCGTGACGTCCCAGAGCATGAGACCGCGGAAGAAGCTCGTGTCGTAGCGCGAGCCGCCGCAGACCTGGATTCCGGCAGCCGCGATGTCGTGGCCGGCATAGGGGCCCGACTGCGCCGTGTAGACGACGACGTCCTCGGCCGAGGTTCCGGCCGGGTTCTGAAGCGTCGATACTCGCGTCGGGCTCGCGGGCGTACGTGCATCCACCACCGCGACCCCGTTGTTCGGCGCCTCCGGGCAGAATCGGTCTTTCGAGCCCGACGCCCAGTCGGTGAAGCCCCAATGGCCGACGTACGCATAGCCCTCGTGCGTCCAGACGTCGGCGTTGAAGCCCCGGCCGCCGAGGTCGTTCTGGCCGACGACGACCATGTTCCAGGCCGAGCCGCCCTTGTTGCCGCCCTCGTAGGTCTTGTTCGACTGCTCGAGGAAGTGCTTCTCGTCCTTGAGCAGCTCGTCACCGTCCGACGGCGCGGTGAGCGCCACGGCGGCGAAGATCAACCCGACGGCAGCCGCGAGCGCCGCCAGGACCCCGAATTTACGCATAGCTTCCTTTCCCGTTTGGATTCTGCAGCGGCGCCATTCTCGCGCCCGGCGGCCAAAAGCTCAAGCAAGACGAGAGGGCGGCCATTCGGCTACCGCTGGTTGCCCTAACGCGTTTCGAGATGCGTCGATCGCGCTCCTCGTGCTGGCCTATGTCGTTCGTACCGCCGGACGTGGAAGGCGCGGGCCGCAAGGCCCGCCCGGACCGCCCGGTCCCTAGGCGGGTACCTGCGGGCTATCCTGAGGCCGTGGCCGACCGGTTGCGTGTTGCCTGCGTCCAGCTGAACTCGGGTATCGACAAGGGGGCGAACCTCGAGAGGGCCGAACGCCTCGTTGCTCGCGCGGCCGCAACCGGGGCCGACGTCGTCCTGCTCCCTGAGAAGTGGAACGCGATCGGCTCCGCGGACACGCTGCGGGCGAACGCCGAGCCGCTTGACGGCGGCGAGACGGTCGACGCGATGAGCGGGTGGGCGCGACAGCACGGGATCACGCTCGTCGGCGGCTCGATCACCGAGCGCCGCGAGGGTCGCGAGAAACTCTCGAACACCTGTCTCGTCTTCGACACATCGGGCGAGGTCGCAGCGGTGTATCGGAAGATCCATATGTTCGACGTCGAGGTCGGCGGGCAGGTCTACCGCGAGTCCGAGGCCGAGGAGCCCGGCGAGGAGACGCTCGTTGCCGACGTCGAGGGCTGGCGCGTCGGCTTGACGGTCTGCTACGACCTTCGCTTCCCCGAGCTCTATCGGATCCTCGCGCTCGACGGCGCGGAGCTCATCACGGTGCCGGCTGCATTCACCATGTACACGGGCAAGGACCACTGGGAGCTCCTCCTTCGCGCTCGCGCGGTCGAGAACCAGTGCTACGTGGCCGCGGCGAACGAGTGGGGGACGCATGAGGGCGGCAAGGCGAGCTACGGGCGCTCGATGATCGTCGATCCGTGGGGGCTCATCCTCGCGCAGGCGGGAGACGAGGACACGGTCATCACGGCCGAGCTCGATCGCGCGCACCTCGAGCGGATCCGCCGCGATCTGCCCTCGCTCGCGAACCGCCAGCCGACGGCGTACCGCTGGCCCGCGGGGGTGTGAGCGACCGACGGCGGGCGGGGCAAGCCCCGCCCCCACATCTCGGTCGGGGACGATGGCTGGTGTAGGGGCTGGGCTTGCCCAGCCCGCGGCCCTGGAAGCCGTCTTGTTCGACGTCGACTTCACGATCGCGAAGCCGGGCCCGCTGATCGGGCCGGAGGGCTACGAGCGCGAAGGCGCGCGCTACGGGCTCGCGCTCGACCCCGCGCGGTACGCGGAGGCGCGGGCGGCCGCGCTCGTCGATCTCCAGCACCATCCCGAGCTTGACCACGACGAGGAGATCTGGGTCCGATTCACGGAGGACATCATTCGCGGCATGGGCGGCGAGGGGCCCGACGTCCGGGCCGTCGCAGAGGCGATCACCGACGGATGGCTTCACTCCGAGAACTTCGAGCTCTACGAGGACGCGATCCCGACGCTCGAGCTCCTGCGCGCGCACGGCCTGAAGGTCGGGCTCGTGTCGAACACGAGCCGCGACCTCGACGCGTTCATCCGCCACTTCGCGCTCGAGGTCGATGCGTGGGTCTCCTCAGGCTCGCACGGGAAGGTGAAGCCGAGCCCTACGATCTTCCGCGCCGCGCTCGATCTGCTGGAGGTCGAGCCGGCCGCTGCGGCCATGGTGGGAGATTCGCCCGACGACGACGTGGAGGGCGCGCGGGCACTAGGCATGCGCGCCTTCCTCCTCGACCGCGAAGGCCGCTTTCCCAACCGTGACGACAGGCTCGCCGACCTCTTCTCGCTCCCCACCGCGCTGGGGTTGGCACTCGCTTAGCCGGCTCACACATGCAGGGTCATACGCAGGGCGAGGCGCCCGCGCGCGCGAGGCCGAAGGCCCAGAGCCGTTCGTCGTGAACGTAGAAGACGCTTGCGACCCTGCCGGCCCGGCTGACGAGCGCCGTGTAGCCGGGGCACTCCTTTTCGCGGTACGGCCCGGCCAGGTCGCTGATCTTGCCTGCGTCGTCGCCGAGGACCAGGCCGCGTCCGGTGTGCCATCCTTCGGGACGCCAGACGGTGAAGACGCGGACGACACGCCGGCGCTCGAAGACGACCCCTGCTCCCCGCGGCTCGAACGGCTTGTAGTTGAAGTACCAGGTTGGTTGGGGGCATTCGCGGCAAACACCGTGGCGC
>JACCYG010000253.1 GCA_013696595.1 Actinomycetota bacterium
ATGTCGGCCGACTGCTCGTCGAGCGCGCCCATGACGCCACAGGTCTCGGCGTCGAAGCCGTACTTGGCGCGGTCGTAGCCGATCTCGCCGATCTTCTTGCGGACGAGCCGCGGGATGTCCACGTACGTCTGGTTCGTGATCTCGCCGGCGACGATCACGAGACCGGTCGTGACCAGCGTCTCGCACGCGACGCGGCCTGCGGGGTCGTCGGCCAGCACGGCGTCGAGGACCGAGTCGGAGATCTGGTCGGCGACCTTGTCGGGGTGGCCTTCGGTGACCGACTCGGAGGTGAAAAGGAACTCTCTGGCTGGCACGGGCGCGAAGGGTACTGAAACGGTCGCCGGCAGGTGGCGGTTACTCGACCCTGAGGAGGCCCGCCGCTTTCGCCTCCCCCTCGCCGAAGGATCCGTGGACGAGAAACGACTGGAGGGGTTCCAGGTTATCCCGAGCCTGGGGCGGCACCGTTTCCCCGGAAGCCTGGATCAGGGTAAGAGCGTAGTCCACGCCCGCCTCTAGGTTCGCGTAGAAGAACCCGGTCGTTTCGTCGGGCGCGCCGCTCGATTCGAGCGCCTGCTCGTAGATCTCATCGTCCTCGAGCTTCTCGCCGTCCTCGTCGAGGAGGGTGGAAATTCCGTCGTCGGTGGTCGTGACTACGAGTTTCCCGTCGAACGCCGCGTAGACGAGCGAAAACTCGCCGAACGCAAGCTCTGTCGCCTCCACGTCGACGATCTCTCTCTTTCGAACCGTGATTTGTTCGCCGGCGAAGGCCTGAGCCCGTTGCGCGATCCGGTCGATCGTCGTGCGCGCCTCACCCTCGTCCTCGACCTCGAGGACGAGACTGGCCGTGACGTACTGGCTCGGGTCCACGTTGATCTCGGCGCCGGAGCTCAGGAGATCCGCCTGAGGGCCCCGGTACAGAACGAGAGCGCCCTCGTTCTCGAACAATGGAAGAACGTCTTCCTCGAGCGACACACCAAGGGCGAGCTCGACCTGCGCGAGCGTTCGGTCGACGATCTCGTTCTGCTCGCCCGCGCACTTCACGAAGGCGCGAATCGGGTCGGCGAGGTTGTTGAAAGAGACATACGCGAGCGCGCCGGCGGGTAGGTCGCCGGGGAGGTCCGCCTGGTAGGTGTCTGGCTCCTCGCCGCCCTCCGTCGGGGCGACGGCCTCGAAGCGAATGCCGTCCTGCTCGGTCTGGATCGCGGCCGCGTAGGCTGTCGCGCGGCCGCCCGGCGCGCACTCCTGCAGTTGCTCGGTCTGGACTTGCGACTCGGCGCTCGCGACTTCGCCGACCGCACGGGCGTTCACGTACACCTTGGCGAGGGCGTCCTCGGGAAGCCCGTCCATCGCGTCCTGAAATCCGTCGCTGTCGGCCAGCGAGTCGCCCTCGGCCGCGGCCTTCTGGAAACGATCGATGACATCCTGGCTCTCCGCGACGATCGCCCAGTTGCCGTCGATCTCGACCTCCGCCGGATCGTTGCCCTTCGCCATCAGCGCCTCGAACTTCTCGCGGTCGCGCGGCTCCGTGAGCGCGACGGCCTCGGGGTCCTCGCCCGCGTTGAAGTCGAGGATCACGATGTCCACCTCGGGCCCGAGCGCGGGCTTGACGTCGCGCTCGAAGTCGACGTCGTCTTCCTCGAGGCTCCCGAGGAGCTGGCGCACGGCCTCGTCGCCACCGGGGAACTTGTCGACGAGATCGCTCGCCGCCTTCCACTCTTCGTTCTCGAAGTCGGTGTTGACGGCGACGAACAGATCAGCCGACGCAGGCACGCGGTCGGCGCCGTCCGCACCCGCGACTTCGCCCCCGCCGCCACAGCCGGCGACCAGGAATGCGCCAACGGCGCAAAGTGCGCTGACACGCAGGACCATGGGCCGTCCAACTGTACTCAAGGTCATTCCTCCGTCGGCTTTCTTCCCATGAGCGCACTGACGGAATCCCGCACGTCCGCGCCCTCGAGCACTTCGCAGACGGATTCCGTGATCGGAAGCTCGATGCCGAGACGCCGCGCGAGGTCGCGTAGGACCGGAGCCGTCGTGATGCCTTCGATGGCCATCGCGATGTCCGCCTGCGCGGCCGCGGCTGACACGCCGTGCGCGATCAGCTCGCCGGCTCGGCGATTGCGGCTGTGGTGGCTCCAGCACGTGACGACGAGGTCTCCCATGCCGGCGAGCCCCGAGAAGGTTTCCGGCCGGGCGCCGCACGCGTCGCCGAGACGTGCCATCTCTGCGAGGCCGCGCGTGATGAGAGCTGCCTTCGCGTTGTCGCCCATTCCGAGGCCGTCCGCCGCTCCGGCTCCGAGCGCAATCACGTTCTTCGCGGCGGCGCAAAGCTCGACGCCGACGAGATCGGTGTTCACGTACACGCGGAAGCGAGGGGAGATCACCGCGTGCTGAAGCCGGACGCCGAGCTTTTCGTCCTCGCATGCGATCACGGCCGCTGCGGGAAGGCCATCCGCAATCTCCTCCGCGTGGTTCGGCCCCGAAAGGACGGCGACGGACCGACCAGGAACGACGCGCGAGAGCCTCTCGCCTGACTCAGGGTCGAGGCCCTTCACGAGACTGAGGACAGGGGCTTTCCCCTCGGGAATCGCCGAGACGACCTCGCGGAACGCCCGGCTGGGCACGGCGATCACGAGCAGCTCGGCTTCGGCGACCGGAGCCGCGGCGAGGGGCCGCGCGCGGATGCGCCGGAGGTCGGCGTTCGGGACGTAGCGCGGGTTCCTGCCGGTCTGCTCGATCACCCGTGCCTGCTCGGCGTCGCGGCAGGCCAGCACCACCTCATGCTCCTGCTCGGCAAGGAGCGAGGCGAAGGCCGAGCCCCACGAGCCGCCACCGATGACGACGATCCTCACGCTAGGCGCGCCGGGTGAAGTCGATGACGACGGGGACGCCAGCGAGGCTGAAGCGCTCGCGCAAGCGGTTCTCGACCCAGTATCCGTAGTCGCGTGTGATGAGCGCCGGATCGTTCACGAAGACGCGAAAGCGCGGCGGGCGGACGCTGACCTGCGTTCCGTAAAGCAGGTTCAGGCGCCGGCCGTTTCGGGACGGGCCGGGCCGCTGGTCGCGCAGCTCCTGGAGGAAACGGTTGAGCTCGCCGGTCGGGACACGCGACGTATGCCGCCCGTAGATCTCTTCGATCCGGTCGAGCAGCCGGCGGACGCCTCGGCCCGTCTTCGCCGAGACGGTCACGAGCGGTGGCCGCTGGCGGAGGCGGTCCTGGAGGCGCGGACGAACATCTTCCACGCCGACGGTTGCGATATCCCACTTCGACAGCACCACCAGCGTCGAGCACCCGGCCGTCCGCGCGACGTTGGCCACGGCGAGGTCCTGGTCGACGAGGCCCTCCCCCGCATCGACGAGGACGAGCGCCACGTCTGCGCGCTCCGCCGCCTGGATCGCACGAAGCTCGGAGTAGTACTCGATTCCCTGCCGCTGGCGCCGCTTGCGCCGAAGGCCGGCGGTGTCGACGAGGACGAACGTCGTGTCACCACGCCGGAGGACAGTGTCGATCGCGTCCCGCGTCGTCCCGGGCACCTCGGAGACGATCACGCGCTCCTCGCCGAGGATCGCGTTCAGAAGGCTCGACTTGCCCACGTTCGGCCGGCCCAGGATGGCGACCCGAATCGCCTCCTCCCCGATCTCCTGCGGGCCCTCGCCCGGAAGCTCCCCGACGATCCGATCGAGCAGGTCGCCCGTGCCGTAACCGTGAAGCGCCGAGATGGGCACCGGATCGCCGAGCCCCAGGGCGTGAAACTCGAGCGCGTCGAGATCCCGGCGGGGGTCGTCCACCTTGTTCGCGACCACGACGACCGGCCTGCGGGCGCGGCGGAGGATGGCTGCGATCTCCTCGTCGCCCGGCGTCACGCCGGTCTTCGCGTCCACGGTGAAGACCACGAGATCGGCCACCTCGATCGCCCGGGTCGCCTGCTCGACAACGTCGCGCGTGATGGGTGTCGGGTCGACGACGTCGACGCCGCCCGTGTCGACGAGGAGGAAGCGCTTGCCCGCCCACTCGCAGACGATCTCCTTCCGGTCCCGCGTCACGCCGGGCGTCTCGAAGACGACGGCCTGGCGCGTCGCCGAGAACCGGTTCACGAGCGTCGATTTCCCCACATTCGGGAAGCCGACCACGGCCACGGTGCCGATGAGGGGAGCGCTCATCCCGCGCGGGAAGGGACGGTTGCTCGCCGCGGCGGCGTCCCGGCGGGACGCCCGAGCCGGTGCATCTCGCCGAGGAACTCCCAGAGGCGGCGGATCTCCGCTTCGATCTCGGCGGTCGCCTCCCGGTAGCCCTTCGAATTACGTGGCAGATGGTCGAAGCGCATGGGCTCGCCCCACGCGACCGAGACCGGCGCGCGGTTCCCCGGCTTCCAGACATGCGACCCGTAGATCGCGGCAGGAACGACGGGCACGCCTTCTTGGATCGCCACCATCGCGGCGCCGGGCTTCGCCTCGCCCGGCTCGCCCCC
>JACCYG010000187.1 GCA_013696595.1 Actinomycetota bacterium
ACGCCGAAGATGAGGACGGTCTTACCCGCGATGTGCGCGGCGTTCTTCATGCGCGTGAGGCCCGCCTCGAGGAAGGCGAACCCCGCCTGCATGAACATGACGAGGACGGCCGCGACGACGACCCAGATCGTGTTCGCCGCGATCACGAGCTCCGACGTCTTCATCTGCCCCTCCTTCGGTCGCCCTTAAACGCCAAAGGCCCCCGGAGCTCTTGCTCCCGAGGCCTCGTCGCCTGCGGTTGAAGGTAGAGGGCTGGTCGGACGACGCGGGCTGGCGAGCCGCTCCTAGATGATGTGCTGGGTAAGCGCCGGTGGAGGAATGATCGGCCCTTTGCCAGAATGGATACGGACGAGCCGAGGGGGTCGAGATGGACGAGGAGAAACAGGCGCGCGTCGCGGAGAGCGAGAGCATGTTCCGCGACGTCAACGAGCGGATTCAGATGAGCCACGAGCAGTGGGGCGGCGCGGAACCGCAGGAATTCCTCTGCGAGTGCGAAGAGCTCGGCTGCGCCGAACACACCGAGTTGACTCTGGAGGAGTACGAGGCGATCCGAGCGGACCCGACGAAGTTCGCAATCCTCCCCGGTCACCAAATTTCGAGCGTCGAGCGCGTCGTGGAGGAACACGACCGTTTCTGGGTCGTCGAGAAGATCGGTTCAGCCGGCGAGGTCGCCGAGGCGCGCGATCCGCGCACCCTCGAGTGAGCTAGACGACACCGGCTGTTCGCGGGCGGGGCAAGCCCCGCCCCTACACGGCGGCTTCGGTGGCTTCCTTCAGGAGCGGCTCGCGGCCTAGCACTCGCTCGTAGAGGCCCGCCAGGCGGTGGATGTTGTGCTCGACCGTCAGGGTCGTCCGAGCCGCCGCCACTCGGCGGCGGAGCTTCACAATGTTTCGGCGGGCCAGCTCCGGCGCAAGCTCGGACGGCGCGCCAAGCGAGATTCCCAATCCCTTTTCACGCACGAAGCGCCGCAACGCTTGATGGTTCAGCGTCAGGATCGGCAGGCCGCAGGCCAGGTACTCGAAGGCCTTGTTGGGAAGCACGGTGTCGAGGTGCGGCGCATTCAGCTCGGAGTTGAACCCGGCCCAGCCGAAATCGTACTTCGTGAGCGCGCGCAAGAGCGCGGCCGGCTCGAGTGTCTGGTGGTAGGTGAGCCCCTGGATCTCGCGGTACGCGGGAACGTCCCGCGACGGGTAGACGTCGAGCGACACGCCCTCGGCGAGAAGCGCCCGGAAGATCTCACGCAGGTCGTAGTGCCCGCCGTTCGTCGAGAGCGTCCCCTGATAGACGATCTTCGGCGGGTACGAGCTCCGGTGCTCGATGAAGGTGGGAAGGCGCGGGAAGTGGCGCCGAAGCGCGTAGTTCGCGAAGACGAGCGTCCGCGCCGGCAGCTCGTAACGCAGTTCCAGCTCGCGCAGGAGCTCCTCGGAGACGGTGACGACGGCTGCGCTCCCCGTAACCGCGCGCCGTTCGAGCCCGCGTAGGTCGCCGGGCTCCGGAAAGCCGTTCTCGTACGCCGTCCGGCGCAGGCTCTGCAGGTCGTGGACGTCGTGGACGACCGGGATCCGGCGACCGACGAGCTCGTTCGCGAGGACGGTCAGCGAGTCGGGGAGGTTGTGACTGTGAATCAGGTCGGGTTGGAACTCGTCCACGACCCCGCGGAGCCGGAAGCGCGGCTCTGCACCGAGATCCCACCAGCCGTCGAAGAGCTCGTCGCCGCTCCCGTACCACTCGGAGAGCGTCTTTCCCTGGTAGGCGAACCCGAGCCGGATGTCGGGACGCGTCGCGTGCAGTCCCACTGCGTACTTGAACGCCCGCATGCAGGGTTGCTGCTGAAGGAAGAGGACACGCATGCGTGACGCCCTAGTGGGGCCGCTCGCGGAGCGGCGTCGCCGGGTTTCCGACCGCGATCGTGAAATCGTCGAGGTCGCGGGCGATCACGCTTCCGGCCCCGACGACGCATCCGTCGCCGATCCGAACACCCGGCAAGATCGAGACGCCCATTCCGATCCAGCAGTTCCTTCCGATCTCCATCGGCCGTCCCTCGCGCCAACCCTGCTCGGTGACCGGACGGTGGGCGTCCTCCATGTTGTGGTTTGCGGTGTGCACCATCGTGTAGGGGCCGAAGTTCGTTCCGTCGCCGACGGTTAGGCCACCGAAGCCGTTCACGTAGCAGCCGTAATTGAAGCCGATGTTCTCGCCGAGCTCGATCCCGTCGCCGTTCAGCCAAACGATGAAGTCGAGGTAGAAGCAGCCTTCCCCCACGCGCTTCGCGTCGTGCGGGCGGAACGGGATCACGCGCTTCGAGCGTTCGTTGATCATCATCGCAGGCCAAAGCGTAAAGCGCGGGGTATGGAAAACCTAGGGTGGTTCGGTTGGGCGGGCCGGATTATCCGGCCCCTACAGGGTTTTGCGCACTCCGCGGGCGGGGCAAGCCCCGCTCCTATGCGGCTTCAATGGCCATCTCGCGCGTCTGCGCGCAAAGGATCCTCAGTATCCTCGGAGACGAGGAGGACGATGAAGCGGAACCGGATGAGCCCTGACGAATGGGCCGAGCAGGAAAGCCGCGCGCAGGCCCGCATCGCTCGACTACGCGAGATCGAAACACGAGGGCGCGCGAAGCTCGCAGCGGAACGGCGTGAGACCGCGGCCCGCAGACGCCGCCTCTTTCTCTTTAGGTAGCGTCAGGCGGCGCCGGGCCGGTCATGACCGGTCCTACGGGGTGCGGGGCCGGTGGGGGTCACGATTCACACATACAGGCCGATTTTTCCGTGGGTGCCCAATGGGATACGGTCAGCCGAACGTCGAGCGCCGAAGGAGGCACGTCATGCATGCAGTGGTCGTGAGAAGCACGATCCAGGACCTCGAGGAGGGAAGGACCTTCTTGCGGGAGGAGGTCGTGCCGCGCGTCTCGCAGGCGCCCGGCATCGTCGCCGCCTACTGGGTCAAGCTTGAGGGCAACGAGGGCACGTCGATGCTCGTCTTCGAATCTGAGGAGGGAGCACGGGCCATGGCTGAACAAGTCAAGCCGCCGCCGAGCGGCGCGGTAAGCCTCGACAGCGTCCAGGTCGGGGAGGTCGTGGAGCACGCCTGACGCCGCTGCACGGAACCGCGAGCACGTTCGTCATCCGCGCTAGACAACCCGGAGGCCCGCCCGCGGAGGAAAACGACGGTTCAGCTCCAAGCGGCCACGGCCGGTGACGAGTTAACCGGGCGCAGCCGGGCCCTTCCGTCGTCCGCCCCGGCGGGAGA
>JACCYG010000237.1 GCA_013696595.1 Actinomycetota bacterium
GGCCTGATGAGGCCGTAGAGGTCAAGCGGCTCGCCAAGCCGCCAGCCCCGGTGTGGGCGATCAACCAGCTCGCGCGCCGCCGGCGAGCGGACGTCCGCGCGCTCGTGAAGGCCGCCGCACGCCTGCGCGAGGTGCAGGGAAGCGGCCGAGGGGACTTTGCGAAGGCGGCGACCGCGGAACGAGCCGCAGTGGCAAAGCTCGTCGCAGCGGCGGCCGGGATCCTTCGTGAAGGAGGTGCAGCGCCCACCGACGCAACGCTCGGCCGAGTGGCGACGACGCTGCACGCCGCTGCCACCTCGGACGAGTCGCGCGGCGAGCTCGAGCGCGGGCGGCTCAGGGCCGAGCTCGAGCCGCCGGGCTTCGGCGCGCTGCTCGGGACCGTACCGGAGCCGCCGGCGGAAAAGCTGGCCGACGAGGTCGCTCAGGCGCGCGAGCGGCGGGCGGCGCGCGATGACCTCGCGGACGCTCGCTCCCGCGCGGACGCGGCCCAGGAACAGCTCGAGGCCGCGGAGGAAGGGGTCGCCGACGCTCGCGACGAGCTCGAGCGCGCCGAGACGGACGCTGCGCGGATTCGGAGCGAGCTTGATGAGGCTCAAGCGAAGGTCACGGCGGCCGAGAAGCGCCTACGCAAGCTCGAGCGGTAGACGAGTCGCGCCCGCCTGAATCGGCACGAGCGGCGCAGCAATGCGTTCCCCGTGCGATGCTGCCGCCGCCGATGGATGCGACGCTCCTCCTTTCCGACTTCGCCGAGGCCGTGAACGGGAAGCTCTACGTCATGGGCGGCGGCTGGAACGTCCTCTTCGCCGGTGGCCAACCTGTCAACACGTCGCTCGCGATCCTCGTCGTCGTCCCGTGGGATCAGACGAACCAGAAGCACGCGCTCACGATCGAGCTCCTGACCGATGACGGAGAGCCCGTCGATGTCGGCGGCCAGCAAGTCGCCGTAAGCGGCGATTTCGAGGTCGGCCGACCGCCCGGGGTCAAGCCGGGGACGTCGATGAACACGCCCTTCGTCTGGAATTTCAACGGCCTGGTCCTCGAGCCCGGCGGCTACGAGTGGAAGCTCGCGATCGACGGCGAGCCCGTCACGAGCCGCGCGTTTCAGGTTCTCGCCGCGCCTGGCGCCGCGAACGCCTAACCTACTTCGAGCCGGGGAAGCGGTGAAACCGAGCCGGTATGTACCAGCGAAAGGCGCGGCCGAGGCGCGTCCGCTTGCAGACGCATTCGGGGCCGCAGCCGCACTCCCAGCCGCGCGGGTTGTGAATCCGGTCGAGGAGGCTGCGTCCGATGCTTCAGCCTAGCGCGGCGGTAAGCTCTCGGCCATGTGCCGAAACATCCACACGCTCTACAACTACGAGCCGCAGGCGACGGAAGACGAAGTGCGCGGCGCCGCGCTCCAGTACGTCCGCAAGATCAGCGGCTTCACGAAGCCGTCGCAGGCGAACGCGGACGCATTCGAACGCGCGGTCGACGCGGTTACAGCCGCGTCGAAGCAGCTTCTCGACGAGCTCGTGACGTCGGCCTCGCCGAAAGACCGGGAGGTCGAGGCGGCGAAGGCGCGCACTCGCCGGGCGCAACGCCAGGCCGCCTAGCCCCGCCCAGGGCGAAGACGGCCGAGGCAGCGGAACGGCCATGCGCCCCGAGCGGTGCACGTTCTCGTTTTAGAGCCGATCCGATGATGCGACCGCCGGTGAGCCAGTAGGGGATCACGGTGCGGTCGCTGCTCGCAGAGGTCCTGCCGCGCTTCGACGCTAGCGAGGTGCACGACGTCTGGGTGCCGGCTCCGCCGGAGGTCGTGTTCGCGGCCGTGAAGGAGGTGACCTTGCGGGAGGTGCGCCTACTGCTGCCGTTGATGGCGCTGCGTGGGCTGCCGCGGCTCCTCGCACGACGCCCCGGCTTCCGGCCGGCGCGTTCGGCGCCCGTGCTCGACGCGTTCCTCGACGTCGGCTTCGTCCTGCTCGGCGAGCGTCCGGGTGCAGAGATCGCTGTCGGAACCGTCGGGCGCTTCTGGCGCCTGGCCGGCAACGAGCCGGCGGCGCTGCGCACGCGGGAGGACTTCGTCACCTTCGCCGAGCCCGGCTATGCGAAGGCTGCGATGGCGTTCGTCGTGCGCCCTGAGCAGGGCGGCAGCCGTGTCGTCACCGAAACGCGCGTCGTCGGCACGAGCCCCGACGCGACGCGCGCGTTCCTACGCTACTGGCGCGCGATCCGGCTCGGCAGCGGCGCGATCCGCCGGAGCTGGCTCGCTGCAATCCGACGCCGCGCGGTTCGCACCCGCTAGGTTCCTGCCGCTCAGACGCCAGTTCCGGGCGAGAGCGGGAAGACCGGGCACGAATGACAGGCCTGACACCCCTTCTTTCGGTGCAAGGAATGCGCAGGCCACGGCGCGCCGAGAAGCGACCCTGCCCTTTTGTGAACGGGCTTGGGCTATTGACGCGGAACGATCTTCAGGACGACGCCGTCCGTCCCGAAGGGCGTGCCGCTAATGTTCCCGAGGGCGTAGATCTCGCCGCTCGCGTCCTGTCCGAAGCCGAGCAACGCGAGGCCGATACCCTCGAGCCCGTCCTGCTCCTGCTGCCCGGGCGAGACCGGGTTGCGGGCGTAGAGCTCCTGGATCTGGCTTAGGCC
>JACCYG010000333.1 GCA_013696595.1 Actinomycetota bacterium
TTCCTGGCTCGCGCGAATCAGATTCGCGCGCTCGGCGTGCTCCTCGTGGGCGCCGTGCGAGAAGTTGAGGCGCGCGGCGTCCATGCCCGCGTCGACGAGGCGGTCGATCATCTCCGGCGACGATGTCGCGGGCCCGATCGTGCAGACGATCTTGGTGCGGCGCGAGCCGCTGCTCACACGCGCACGGTAGCCAAGGAGACGGTTGTCGTTCACGCGGGGGAACCAGGTTTCCCCCGCGAGCCCCCTTCTTAAGCGCTCGCCCGCGCGGCCCGGGGGAAAGCAGACCACCCCGGATAGATCGCGCGCTCGCCGAGTTCCTCCTCGATGCGCAGCAGCTGGTTGTACTTCGCGACCCGGTCCGTCCGTGAGGGCGCGCCCGTCTTGATCTGCCCGACTCCCGTCGCGACGGCGAGATCGGCGATCGTCGTATCCTCCGTCTCGCCGGAGCGGTGCGACATGATCGCCGCATACCCGTTCGCGTGCGCGAGCTCGATCGCATCGAGTGTCTCCGTGAGTGTCCCGATCTGATTGACCTTGATCAGGATCGCGTTGGCCGCCCCTGCGTCGATCCCGCGCTCGAGCCGTTCGACGTTCGTCACGAAGAGGTCGTCGCCCACGAGCTGGACGCGCTCGCCGAGCCGCGAGGTCAGCGCCTCCCATCCCGCCCACTCGTCCTCGGCCAGACCGTCCTCGATCGAGACGATCGGGTAGTTCTCGACGAGCCCCTCCCAGAAGTCGATCATCTCCTCCGTCGCAAGCGCGCGGCCTTCGAACCTGTAGCTCCCCCGCCAGAGCTCCGTCGCCGCCGGGTCGAGGGCGATCGCGATGCGGTCGGCGTGGCCAGCCCGCTCCGCCGCCTCGAGCACCGCCTGGATCGCCGCCTCGCTTCCAGGCAGGTCGGGCGCGAAGCCGCCCTCGTCGCCCACGGCGGTCGCGAGGCCGCGCTCGTGGAGCAGCGCCTTGAGCGCATGGAACACCTCGACCGCAACCCGCAGCGCGTCCGAGAACGTCTCCGCGCCGGCCGGGACGACCATGAATTCCTGGAGGTCGAGCGAGTTCTCGGCGTGAGCGCCGCCGTTCACGAGGTTCAGCATGGGAACGGGAAGCGTGGCCGCAGTCTCCCCGCCGATCCATGCGTAGAGCGAAACGCCTTCTTCCACCGCCGCCGCGCGGGCCGAGACGAGCGAGCACCCGAGAATCGCATTGGCGCCGAGCCGGGCCTTGTTCGGACTCCCGTCCAGCTCGATCAGCGTCCGGTCGATCCCTCGCTGATCGGTTGCGTCGAGCCCGCTCAGAGCGTCGGCGATCTCACCGTTCACGTTCGCCACCGCTCGGCGGACGGCTTTCCCCGCGAACTCGGCGCCTCCGTCGCGGAGCTCGACGGCCTCGAACTGGCCCGTCGAGGCCCCCGAGGGAACCCCTGCACGCCCCCGAGCGCCTGACGCGAGTGTCATCTCCACCTCGACCGTGGGGTTCCCCCGCGAGTCGAGGATCTGGCGCGCGTGCACGGCGGTGATCGAGCTCAACGCCGTTCCGTCTCTTTCGCCTGGTCAAAAAAGTGATCTTGCTCTTCGACGGGAAGGCCGGCGAAGGCAAGCCCCTCTGCGCGCGCCAGCCTCTCCGCCTCCTCCACCCGTTCGACGAATCGCGCCGTCGCACGCCGGAGCTCCAGCTCGGGATCCGCGTTGACACGGCGCGCGACGTTGACGCAGGCGAAGAGAAGATCGCCGAGCTCCCCGGCCACTCGTGGTTCCGGCGCGACCTCAGCCGGAGGGTCGACGTCGGGAAGCGCGCGCCGAAACTCCTCGAGCTCGTCCTCGAGGTCGGCCAGCGCGCCACGCACGTCTGGATACTCGAAGCCGATCGTCGCCGCGCGGCGCTGCACCTTCTTCGCGAGCAGGAGCGCGGGCAGGGCCTCCGGCACGTGATGAAAGATCCCCTCGCGGCCCTCGTGCGTTGTCTTCAGGTCTTCCCAGCGCCCCTTTACCTCACCGGGGGAATCGACCTCGCCGGATGACTCGAAGACGTGCGGGTGGCGCCGAACGAGCTTCTCGTGCACGCGCCGCGCGACGGCGGCTAGGCCCCCGACACCTTTCTCCTCGAGCAGGAGCGAGAGAAAGTACGCCTGGAAGAGGAGGTCGCCCAGCTCGTCGAGTAGCTTCTCGTCGTCGCCCGCCATCGCAGCGTCGGCGACTTCGTACGCTTCCTCGACGGTGTGCGGGACGATCGTCCGCGCCGTCTGCGCGCGGTCCCACGGACACTCCCGCCGCAGGCGTTCGGTCAGGGCCTGGAGATCGACGAGCGCCCTGGCGAGGCCGTCCGCGTCGCCCACTTAGCCGGTCGTCGTGGTGCCGTCCGACTCGGTCTCGGTGGTGCCGGTCCCGGTGTCGGTCTTGGGCGGCTCGAAGCCCGCGGCGTAAACGACCTCGTCCTTGTGCTTCTTCTCGAGGTCGCGTACCCACTTCTGCATCGCCTCGTTCTTCTGCTGCTGTTCGAGCTGCTGCTTGATCGAATCCTTGACGCCCTCGAGCGGCGTCACCTTCTCGGGCTTCACCGGTGAGACGGCCTGGATGATGTGCCAGCCGAACTGCGTCTTCACCGGCTGCGAGATCTGGTCCTGGTCGAGTGCGAACGCGGCCTTGTCGAACTGCGGCGCCGTGTTGCCCTTCGTGATCGGAAGCTTTCCGCCCTGTTTCGCCGTTGAGGTGTCCTGCGAGAACTCCCTGGCAAGGGCGGGGAACCTCGCCCCGTCCTGCAGGTCGGCGTAGAGCTCGTCCGCCTTCGTTCTCGTCTTGACGAGGATGTGGCGGACATCGCGGCTCGCCGGCTGCGTGAACTGCGCCTTGTTCTTCTCGTAGTAGTCGTCGATCTCGTCGTCGGTGACCTCGACGTCCTTCGTCACCGCCTCGTAGATCTTTTCCTGGACGATCCGGTCGCGGACCTCTTCGCGCGCCTGCTCTTCGGTTAGCCCTTCCTTCTTCAGAGCGTCCTGGAATTTCTTCTCGTCGCCCTGGAAGAGCTCCTTCTTGAGCGCGTCGAGCTTCTTGTCGACGTCGTCCTCGGTGATCTCGATGTCCATCTCCTCGGCCTCGGCCCGAAACTCGTAGCGCTGCACGAGGAAGGCGACGGCGCGAGTCTTCAGGTCCTGGTACTCGGGAGATCCGACCTTCGGGAACTCCCGCTTCTGGGCCTTGTACGTCGTCTTGGCACGCTCGAGGAGCGCGTCGAACTCGGCCTTCGGGACCTTCGTGTCTCCGATGAGCGCGATCGCGTCCGGCGGGACGTCGCCGGACGATTTGTCGCCGTCGCCGCCACATCCCGAGAAACCGATCGCGAGTGCGCACACGGCGAGGAGACTGGCTGGCTTACGAAGAGGAAAATCCATGAAAAGGGGCCGAAAACCTAGGCGGCGAGCCGAAGGGCGAGTATAGCATCGACCAACCCGACCGCCGGCTTGAGACCATCGCTTCGGCGGGAAACCTCTCGCCTCGCGCTCGAGTACACCGCTGTCTCGGAGAGGCCGCGCAGCTCGCGAAGCTCCGCCGATCCCAAGACGAGCGGCCCGACCGTGGCCTTCCCGCTCCGGTACACGAGGTAGTCCGCTCCCAGTCGCGCGAGCTTGAGCTTCGCCTCCTGGATCGCGAACAGGTTTTCCACGGGATCGGGAACCGGGCCGTACCGGTCCGCGAGCGCCGCGTGGAGCTCGCGCAGCTCGTCCTCGGACTCGACGAGTGCGAGCCGGCGATGGAGGTCGATCTTCTGCGCCTCTGCGTCGATGTACGAGGGCGGCACGTACGCGTCGATCTGCGCGTCGACGCGCACCGGGCGAGCCACGGCGCGGCGGCTTCCTATCAGCTCCGCGACCGCCTCGCCGAGTAGCTCCAGGTAGAGCTCGAAGCCGATCGCAGCGACGTGGCCGGATTGCTCGGCTCCGAGCAGATCGCCGGCACCGCGGATCTCGAGGTCACGCATTGCGATCGAGAACCCGGCGCCGAGCTCGGTGTGGTCAGCGAGCGCGGCCAGTCGAGCTCGCGCCTCCGCCGTCAGCTCGTGGCCGTCGGGATAGAAGAGATACGCGTGCGCCGTCACGTCGCTTCGGCCGACGCGGCCGCGGATCTGGTAGAGCTGCGCGAGCCCAAGGGCATCGGCGCGCTCCACGATCAGCGTGTTCGCCTCCGGGATGTCGAGCCCGGACTCGATGATCGTCGTTGACACGAGCACGTCCGCGTCGCCGGAAAGGAACGAGAGCATCCGCTCTTCGAGCTCTCGCTCGGGCAGTTGCCCGTGGACGACGAGGAAGCGAAGCTCCGGGAGAAGCTGCGCGAGCGCCTCCGCCCTTTCTTCGATCGTCTCGACTCGGTTGTGGAGGAAGAAGGCCTGGCCACCCCGCTCGTGCTCGCGACGCAGCGCAAGCTGGACGAGCTCCTCGTCGTACTCACCGACGTGCGTTCGAATCGGCCGTCGGCCCTGGGGCGGCGTCTCGATCACGCTGATGTCGCGCAGGCCGGACAGCGACATGTGGAGGGTGCGAGGGATCGGTGTCGCCGTGAGCGCAAGGACGTCGACCTCGAGGCGCAGTTGCCGCAGCAGCTCTTTCTGCGCGACGCCGAAGCGCTGCTCCTCGTCGAGGATGACGAGCCCGAGATCCTTCGCCGAGACGTCGCGGGACAGGATCCGATGGGTCCCGACGAGGATGTCCACCTTGCCTTCCGTGAACTCGCGGAGGATCCGCTTCACCTCGGCCGGCTTACGAAAGCGCGAGACCATGTCGACCGTGACGGGAAAGTCTCGATAGCGCTCCCGAAAGGTGTTCCAGTGCTGCTGGGCGAGGATCGTGGTCGGCGCGAGGAAGATCGTCTGCTTGCCAGCGGCCGCGACGGCGAAGGCTGCGCGCACCGCTACCTCCGTCTTGCCGAAGCCGACGTCTCCGCACACGAGACGGTCCATCGGCCGGGGCGCCTCGAGATCCTCCTTCACGGCTTCGATCGCGCGCTGCTGGTCGGGCGTCTCGGCGTAGGGGAAGCTCGCCTCCAGCTGCTCGAGCAGGTCGTTCTCGAGGTCATACGGGACCCCCGCCGCCCGCTGCCGCTGCGCGTAGAGGGCGAGCAGCTCCCCGGCGAGCTCGCGTGCGCCCGCGCGTGCCCGCGTCTTGATGAGCTGCCACGCCTTGCCGCCGAGCTTCGAGAGCGTCGGGGCCTGGCCGTCCGCGCCGACGTAGCGAGAGACCTTTCCGATCTGCTCGTGCGGGACGTAGAGCCGGTCGTCGCCCCTGAACGCGAGGAAGAGATAGTCGCGGGTGACGCCGGCGACCGTCTTCGTCTCGAAGCCGAGGAGCTTTCCGATGCCGTGGTCCTCGTGGACGACGTGGTCGCCCGTCCTGAGGTCGGCGAAGCTCTGGAGAGCACGGCCCAGGCGAGCATCTGCGCGCGGCGGTCGCTTACGGAAGACCTGCGTGTCGGGCAGGAGGACGAGGCCGAGCTCGCGTGAGACAAACCCACGACGCGCGGGTGCGACCGCGAACCGCAGCGCAGGCTCGATCGGAAGCGCTTCCCCGGGCTCGAGAAGCTCGGTCTCCACCTTGCGTAGCAGCGCGTCGGTCCGGAGCGCCTCGCCGCGGTGCGGGAACGCGACGACGACACGGTGGCCGGCGCGCACGAACCCGGCGAGGTCGCGCTCGGCCTCCGCGAGACCGCGCGCCGCGATTGCGGGCCGCTGCGCCTCGAATACGTGCCGCTGGCCGGCCGGAAGCTGGTCGAGCTCGATCGCGCCGCCGATATCGATCTCCCCGCCGAGCTCCTCCCGCCAGATCTCCCGCACGTCGTCGAGCTGCCAGACGAGGTCGGGCGCGGGGAGAGGCGGAACGAGATCGTCGGGCTCCGCAGGGTCGTCCTCGAGCGTCGGCTCGACCAGGTCGAAGCGCCTCTCCGCCGCCGGGTGGATCAGCGCCGACTCGAGCGAGCGAAGGGCGCGCTGCGTGAAGGCCGAGAACGCACGGATCGATTCGACTTCGTCGCCGAAGAGCTCGATCCGGACGGGCTCGCGCCCGGTCGACGGAAAGACGTCGACGATCCCGCCACGAACAGCGAA
>JACCYG010000341.1 GCA_013696595.1 Actinomycetota bacterium
CCCTCGAGGAGGCTGGCGTCGTCGTTTCGCCGGGAGCCTCCTACGGCCCGAGCGGCGAGGGGTTCGTCCGCATTTCGCTTACCATTTCGGACGATCGGCTCGAAGAGGCGGCGCGGCGGATCGCGTCGTCGCTGCGCGTCGCCCCGCGCGCATAAAAGCCATAATCCGCTCGTGGCACCTCACCAGCCGGATCCCGCGCCCGGGGCCGAGCCCGAACGCGGGTTCCTCGTCGCCGTGCTGCCGCAGGGGGCGGACGCGGAGGAGGAGCTGAACGAGTTACGCGAGCTCCTACGTACCGCCGGCGTCGAGCCGGTCGGCGAGCTCGTCCAACGCCGGGCGGAACCCGACTCGCGTACCTACGTCGGCAAGGGCAAGCTTCACGAGCTCAAGGAGGCCTTCGCCGCCGCGCAGGGCGAGTCGCTGATCGTCGACGACGACCTCGAACCGAGCCAGCAGCGACGACTCGAGAACGAGCTCTCGGCCCGCGTAGTCGACCGGACACAGCTCATCCTGGACATCTTCGCCCAGCACGCGGTGACCGCCGAGGGAAAGCTTCAGGTCGAGCTCGCGCAGCTCGAGTACAACCTGCCGCGCATGCGCGGCCTCTGGCGGCATCTCGAGCGTCTCGGCGGCGGCATCGGGACGAGGGGCCCGGGTGAGGCTCAGCTCGAGACCGATCGCCGGCTCGCCCGGCGCCGCATCGGCGTTCTCAAAGAGCGCTTGCGACGGCTCGAGAAGCGCCGGGAGACGCAGCGGAAGTCGCGGCGCTCGAGCGCGACGCCCGTGATCGCGCTTGCGGGCTACACGAACGCGGGCAAGTCCACGCTCCTGAATGCGCTCACGAGCGCCGGGGTATCGGTGAACGACCGGCTCTTCGAGACACTCGACCCGACGACGCGGGGCTTCGAGCAGGACGGCCGCCGCTATCTCGTCACGGACACGGTCGGATTCATTCGCCGCCTTCCCCACCAGCTCGTCGAAGGCTTCGCGGCCACCCTCGAGGAAACGCTTTTCTCCGATCTCGTCCTGCACGTCGCGGACGCTTCGGAGCGTGACGGCCGCCTGGAGGAGACGATCGCCGCCGTCGAGGCCGTCTTGAAGGAGATCGGCGCGGCCGCGCTCCCGATCGAGCTCGTCTTGAACAAGATCGATCGTGTCGATCCGCTCCGGCGTCGGCGGCTCACGAATCGCTTCCCCGAGGCTCTGCAGATCTCGGCCGCCACCGGCGAAGGTCTTCCGGAGCTACGGGAGCGCATCGCCGTCCGTTTCGGCGAGCGCTTCGAGCCGGTGCGCATCCTCGTCCCGTATGAGGACGGAAAGACGCTGGCCGACCTCTACTCGCTGGGCACTCCGATCGAGGAGCGGGCTGACCGCGCGGACGGTGTCCTCATCACCGCGCGGCTGCCGCGAAGCGAGATCGCCCGCTTCGCGGAGTATCTCGTCGTCGAACGGCCGGCAGCAGCAAAGCGCGCGTGATCGAGCTCTCGATCGTGCGGCTGCACGACGACGCGCGCCTTCCGGACCGCGCGTACGGGGACGACGCCGGGCTCGACCTCGCGACGTGCGAGCGCGTCGAGCTCGGCCCGGGTGAGCGCGCCGTCGTCTCCACCGGGCTCGCGGTCGCAATTCCACGCGGCCACGCAGGCTTCGTACAACCGCGTTCAGGGCTTGCCGCCACGCATGGAATTGCGGTCGTGAACTCGCCGGGCCTGATCGACGCGGGCTACCGTGGCGAGGTCCGCGTCGTCCTCTTGAACACGGACCGCAACCGGACATTCACGGCGGAAGTGGGGGACCGAATCGCCCAGCTCGTGATCCTCGCGGTTCCGGAGGTCGAGATCGCAGAGGTCGACGAGCTGCCGGAGAGCGAGCGCGGCGCGCGGGGGTTCGGCTCGTCCCGCTCGTCGCTCCCGTGATGGAGCCACGGATCCGCGTCTCGGCGATCCTTCGCCGGGAGGACCGGATTCTGCTCATCCGTCAGGAGAAGCGCGGAGAGCAGTACTGGCTGCTTCCGGGCGGCGGCGTGAACTACGGGGAAAGCCTCACGCACGCGTTGCAGCGCGAGCTAACCGAGGAATGTGGGATCGAGGAGGACTTGCCGCTCGAGGGGCCCGTCGCCGTCGCCGAGTCGATCGCGCCCGAGCGGTCGCTCCGCGCGAAGCACGTCGTCCACATCATCTTTGCCGGCTATCTCGGTGGCCGTTCGCTCGACGCAGTCACGTCGCAGGACGCTGCAATCCGAGGCCATCGCCTCTTCGGGGTCGACGAACTTGCCGAGGTCCGCCTGCACCCGCCCATCCAGCGATTTCTCATGCGCTGGGAATCCGGCGATCCCGTGGTCTATCTCGGCGCCCTGTGGGCTCCCTGACTCGCTCGCCGATCATCCTTCTCTCGAGGTACCCCGAAATAGGGACGTTGCTAGACGAAACACTAGTTCGCGCGCCCACCGCGCGAGAAGGCGCGCCCGGAAGCGACTTCGTGTGCCCTGGACTCGATCTCATCACGTAGCGGAGCGAGGGGGGGTGGCTCGCCGAGCCGTCGTGCCATCGACTGGGAGAGGAGCCAGTCGGCGAGCCACGGGTTTCGCGGGAGGAGGGGGCCGTGGAGGTAGGTGCCCAGGGCGCGCCCCCGTCGGCAACCTTCGAAGCCGCTCTCGCCGTCGTTGCCGAAGCCGGCGACAACACGCCCGAACGGGACGGCGTTCGAACCGAGGGTGGTGCGGCCAGCGTGGTTCTCGAACCCCGCAATCGTCCCTCTGGCGTCCGGCCCGAGCTCACACTCGAGCAGGACGTCCCCGATCATGCGCCGCTCGCCGGCGACGGTGTAGTGGTCGAAGATTCCGGCTCCGGGAAGCTCGGCGCCCGACCGGTCGCGGTAGAACTGGCCGAGAAGCTGGTATCCGCCGCACACGGCAAGCGCTGCCGCACCGCCTTCGATCGCCTCCTCGAGCTCGGCCCGCCGCCCGGCGAGATCCGGCGCGACAAGGGCTTGCTCGCGATCCTGGCCTCCACCGATGTACAGGAGATCGTGCTCACCCGGCCGGAGCGAATCGCCGAAACCGACGACGCGGTAGTCGAACTCGATGTTCCGCCAGGCTGCCCGCCGCGCGAGGACCGCCATGTTCCCGCGGTCGGCATAGATGTTCAGGTAATCGGGATAGAGGTGCCCGACGACGACTTTCATGCCGCCGACTCCCAGTACGGCCGAACGAGGCCTCGGTCGGCGGCGATCCGGTGGAGGGCGAGCATGGCCGTGTAGGTCGGAAGCAGCGGAAGCTCACCGCCGGGCGGGGTGAGCTCGAGCCCACGGTCGAGCGCACGGCCGAGGTCGGGAACGATCTCCATTCGCGTCTCGTCCAGGCCGGCGTACTTGAACCGGAGCGCAAGCTCGTCAGCACGAGACCCGGTCACGACGAGCTCATCGAGGCACTCGGCGAGAGGCTCGAAGTCGACGTCCCAGATCCAGGACACGTCCCGCCCGTCCGCGATCTCGTCGTTCAGCGCGAGGATCGCAAGCGACGGCGGCCCCCCGTCGACGAGCGTGCGTACCGCCTCGTTCGCTCCGGCGGGATTCTTGACGAGGAGCATGAGGACAGTGCGATCTCCGACCTGAATTCGCTCGAAGCGGCCGAACGCGGCGCGAAACCGGCCGAGTCCGGCGACGATCTCGTCGAGCGTCGCTCCGAGCACGCGTGCGAGCGTCGCGGCGGCGAGCGCGTTGTAGACGTTGTAGAGCCCGGGGAGCGCGAGCTCCACCGTCCGGCTTCCGTCCGGCGTCGTGAGCTCGAACCTCGATCCCTCGAGGTCGAGGAGCGAGATCGACCGGGCGGCGATGTCGAGCGGGGGGCGGGCATTCCCGCACGCCGGGCAGCGGAAGTCGCCGAGGTGGCCCATATACGCCGCTTCGTAGGCGTACGGCGTTCCGCAGTCGACGCAGTACTTCGAGTCGGCGGCGTGGGGGAGTCGCTCCCGCGCGGCGCCAGGGTCGTCGAGACCGAAGCGGACGACGCGCTGCCGGCCGCGCCCGAGGTTGGCGACCAGGGGGTCGTCGGCGTTCAGCACAGTGTAGGCGGCCGGATCGAGCGCGGCGAGGGTGGCTCGCCACCGCTCGGCGATGAGCTCGAGCTCGCCGTACCGGTCGAGCTGGTCGCGAAAGAGGTTTGCGAGACAGACGGCGCGGGGACGGATGCGCCGCGCGATCTCCGGGAAGGCCGCCTCGTCGACCTCGAAGAGGCCGAGGTCGGCGTTTCGCCGCCCGAGGAGCGCCGACGCGACCCCGGAGACGAGGTTCGCCCCGGCACGGTTGTGCACGAGGCGTAACCGTCGTCCGAGGATCTCGGCGGCCATCGCAGCTGTCGTCGTCTTTCCGTTCGTCGCACTGATGACCGCCGAACCGAGGGGTAGTCGTTCGGCAAGACTGCCGAGAGCGTCCGGATTGATCCGCGCTAGGAGCTTTCCGGGAAGGGTCGTTCCGCCGCCTGCGCCTGTGAGGCGTGAGATGCGGCCCGCGAGACGCGCGAGCGTGACCTCGACCGAGAGCAGGACCGCGGCTCGCACTGCAACGAGTCTACCCCGGCCCTTTCGTCGTCACTCGATCGGGGGAAGCCGCGGCCTCGGCGGCGAAGAGATCCCACTCGGAGCGCGGATCATCCACGTTGCGGACGCGCTCGACTCGATGCTGACCACGCGGATCTACCGCGCGGCGCGCCCGGTCGATGAGGCACTTGACGAGCTTCGGAACGGAGCGGGTTCCCAGTTCTGCCCCCGGTGCGTGGCCGCGCTCGAGCGACTCGTCGAGACCGAGGACCTCGGGGACCACGGCATCGGCGCACAGCTCCTCGCGACCGCGTCGTAACTGGCTCGAAGACGGGAGGTCGGCGCTAGCGTGCGTGTGCAGGTGCGGCGATCGCCGCGAGGCGGCGCAGACTCTGAAGGCCCTCTTCCGGCGCTCTGACCGCGGCGAGGGGCTCCTCGGTGAACGAGCGATCCGGCTTGAAGGCTTCCGTCGCGACGACCTGCCCCTCGGCGACCGTCACGAGCGATCCTTCAGAGAGCTGGCGCTTGTGCAGGCGCAGGCCCGCATAGCGCTCGGCCAACTCGAGCGCCTGACGCGTGGACGCGAACAGGAGCTCCGAACGGCCCTCGCCGATCCAGAGCGGTCGCCCGACGCCGCGGGCCAGGGAGAGAACAGCCGGGTCTCGCTCGTCGACCCAGGCCGTCGCCAACGAACCGTACAGCTCCTCGAGCGCTGCGGGCTTGCTGTCCGCTGATTCGACGAGGGCGAAGATCGCCTCAGAGTCGACTGTCATCCCGCGCTCAGCGCGCTCGAATCCGTGGCGCTCGAAGATCTCCTCGTCGTTCGCGATGATCCCGTTGTGGATCCCGATGACGGATCCGTGCCGGATGGGGTGGTTGTTGGCCGCGAGCGAGGGGTGACCCTTCGTGTAGTCGCGTACGTGGAGGAGCACCTGCGTCGCCTCGGCCGGCACGGTCACCGATTCGAGGAGCTCGCTCGCCCCGGTGCGCTGCTTGTGGATCGAGACGCTCGCGTCACCGTTCCCGTACGCGTATCCGACGGCGTCGGAGCCGCGTTCGGCGATGGCAGCCAGGAGTGTCTGGGCAGCGAGGGTCCGAACGACCCTGCTGTCAGGATTCAGGCTATATCCGGCAATGCCACACACGCGCGTAAGTGATCCTAAGAAACCCCTCGGATGGCCGCAGGATGCCGCACGCGACCCCGTCCCAGATGAGTATATCCGTCTCTTTACGGCTCGTCCGTAGCGGCTGGGCCTAAATCCCCCACCGGGGGGGTGACGTGACCTTCTTCGGAGCCGATACAGGGTGCGTGGAGCCTGTCCCTCACCTCCCGCTTCCCGAGAGCGGCCCCCGGTCCGACGAGGAGCGCGCGCCTGTCGCGCTCACGCCGGTCGAAGCTGTCGTCGAGGCGGACGAGGAGGACGACGAGGCCGATGACGCCGCGGTCGCGAAGAAAGAAGCGGCGCAGACCCAGGATCCGCTCAAGCTCTACGTCCGCGCAATCGGCGACGGCCCGCTCCTGACGGCGGCCGAGGAGCGCGAGCTCGCGCGCCGGAAGGACGAGGGCGACGAAGAGGCAAAGAAACGCCTGATCGAGTGCAACCTGCGCCTCGTCATGTCGATCACGCGCAACTACACGAACTGCGGCGTTCCGCTCCTCGATCTGATCCAGGAAGGGAACCTGGGCCTGATCCGCGCGGTCGAGAAGTTCGACTACAAGATGGGCTACAAGCTGTCGACGTACGCGACCTGGTGGATCCGCCAGTCGGTCACCCGCGCGATCGCCGACCAGGGTCGCACCATCCGCCTTCCAGTCCACGTGGTCGAGCTGGTGCGCAAGGTCACACGCGCGAAGCGCGTCCTCACACAG
>JACCYG010000347.1 GCA_013696595.1 Actinomycetota bacterium
GTACTGGATCCCGATGACCTTGTGGTCGGTGTTGACACGGAAGTAGTCGCGCCAGCTTCGAGCGCCGTGACCGGAGTGGTCGTCGGGCCGCGTGGGGCGGCCTGAAATCCAGTACGCCCAGAAGTCGAAGCCGCCGATCCCGACGAGGAAGCCCAGGGGGCAGACCACGAGGAGCGTCGTGATCCAGGGCGCTCCGGCGAGAAGCGGCTCGTACCCGAGGCCCGCGCGCGCGCCCGCGACGAGCCCGGTGGCAAGGAGGAACGAGAGCGGCGTCAGCCACAGAACCCGGAGCCACCCGGGAGCCGTCCAGCGCCGCCAGCCGCTCGGGCGTACGGGCGGGCCCGCCGGCGGGGCGTGGTCGTGCCGCTCGTGAACGACGGTCGCCATCGTCTATCCCGCTTTCGTCGCCTCGAGGAGGTACTCGACCAACGCGTCGAGCTGCTCATCCGAGAGCTTCGCGTCGAAGTCCTTCGGCATCAGGTCCGGTTGATACCCCTCTTCGATCTCGGCGTTCGGGTCGATGATCGACTCGCGGACGAAGTTGGCGTCCTTGCCCGCCAAAACCTTATCGAGGTCGGGCCCGACCTGGGCCGTCGACCCCGCGTCGGCGAGCGTGTGGCACGTGTCGCAACCCTGCTCGCCGAAGATCTGCTTGCCCGATGTCGCGGCACCGCCTCCACCCGCGGCCTGCTTCTGTTTCTGCACCCACTTCTCGAAGTCCTCGGGCGAGAGGACGAGAGCCCGGGAAAGCATCGTCGCGTGGCCGAGGCCGCAGAGCTCGGTGCAGCGGACGGGGAAGGGGCCGAGCTGTGTCGGTGTAACGACGAGCCGGGTCTCGATTCCCGGAACGGCATCCTGCTTCACGCGCCACTCCGGCACCCAGAACGCGTGGATCACGTCCTTCGAGCTGAGCTTCAGCTCCACGGGCTCGTCCTTCGCGAGCACGAGCTCCTGGCTCGTGATTCCGAGATCCGGGTAGGTGAAGCTCCAAGCGAACTGCTGGGCCGTGACCTCGACCGTCCTGTGCTCTTTCGCGATGTTCTCGATGTCGAGGAGGACGAGCCCGCTGTAGACGGAGATCGCGGTCACGAGGATGGCTGGGATGGCCGTCCACACGATCTCGAGGCCGGTGTGACCGTGGATCGGGGCTCCGTCGTCCGGGTCGTCCGGCGCCGCGCGAAACTTCAGGCCGGCGTAGATCGAGACCGCCGCGACAAGCGCGAAGATCACGATGCAGATGAACGTGACGAACCAGAAGACGCGGTCGATCTGGACCGCTTCCTTCGACGCGCGGTCGGGAAGCCACGGAACGAGATAGGCGATGAGAGCGACGCCGACCCCGGACAAGACGCCAATCAGAACCATCTGGATGATTGCGCGTCTTCTCACGAGCGAAACGGGGTCGGGCCCGCCCCGAACCCTAACCGAAGGCGCCGCGAGCACGATCCGTTGTTCGGCGTGCGAGACACAGAGCGGGTTCGGCGTTTTGGACACGCCGCTCGGCGGGGAGAACCAGGCTGATGCCGCGCGCAATCTGGTCGGGGAGCATCTCGTTCGGGCTCGTGAACGTGCCCGTTCGGATGTACTCCGCGATCGACGAGAAGGACCTTCATTTCAACTACGTCCACGAGTCGGACGGGAGCCGGATCGGCTACCAGAAGATCTGCAAGGAGGAGGAGCAGCCGGTCCCCGACGACGAGATCGTCAAGGCCTTCGAGTACGAGAAGGGCGAATACGTGTACATGTCGGAAGAGGACTTCGAGGCTGCCGAGTCCGAGAACCTGAAGACGATCGACGTCCGCGACTTCGTGCCGTACGACGACATCGACCCGATCTTCTTCGAGCGGACGTACTACCTCGGCCCGCAGGACAACGCGGAGAAGGTGTACACGCTCTTCCTCCGTGCGATGGAAGAGTCGAACCTCGCCGGGATCGCGAAGTACGTGATGCGCGACAAGCAGCACCTCGGTTGCCTCCGCGTCCGGGACGGTGTCATCACGCTCGAGAAGATGTACTTCGCGGACGAGATCCGGCCGGTCGCCGAGATCGCCTCCAAGAACGCGGAGGTGGACAAGCGCGAGCTCGAGATGGCCGGAAAGCTGATCCAGAGCTTCACCGGCAAGTTCGAGCCCGAGAAGTACGAGGACACATACCGGGACGCGCTCTGCGAGATCATCCGCGCGAAGCGGCAGGGCAAGAAGCCGCCGAAGCCGACGGAGCCCGAGGCGGAGCGGCCGAGCGACCTCATGGAAGCGCTGCGGGCGAGCGTCGAAGCGGCGAGCGCCAGACGGGCCGGTGCCACGCGACGAAACGGAGGCTCCGCCGACGGCGAGCTCGACAGGCTCTCCAAGGACGAGCTCTACGACCGCGCGAAGGCCGCGGACGTCAAGGGCCGCGCCGACATGTCCAAGGACGAGCTCGTCGCCGCGCTGAAGCGCGCCGCCTAAGAGCCCCTTTCGAAATGAAGCACTGAGCCGCCGCGACTATTTCGGCCTCGTGCCGTCGCGGACGACGATCCGCTTCTTCTCCATTCGGACCACCGCCTCCCAGTGGACGAGGTCACGCTTCCAGACCTTGTGGCCTCGCTGCGCCTCACCCCGCGAGGGACCGATCCCGAGGCGCTCGAAGAATCCCCGTCGCCCTACCACGAGGCCCGTGATCTCGACGGTCGAGCCCCGTCGCTCTGCGCGCACGTCGAATGCGCGGCCGAGTGACTCGCCGGACTCGGTCACGACCTTCCGATCGACGAGCTCCGAGAGCCGCATCAGGACCCGGGAACCTTTTCGACCCAGCGCCGCGCACGATCGTCGCCGCGGCCGAGGCGGAGCTCCTCCGCCGTCTTCTTCAGATGAACGGCCGAGCTGACCTCGCCGACGTCCTCCCAGCCGACCCGCAC
>JACCYG010000354.1 GCA_013696595.1 Actinomycetota bacterium
CCCATGAAGAGCGGGCGCCAGTGGCCGGCCATCGCCGCCAACCCGGCGAGGACCGCGACGAGGTCACCCGCGAGCCAGCGGCCGATCAAAGCGGGGACGAGGCCCTTCGCAATGTCGAGAAGCGCCACGCCGACGGCGAGCTTGAAGCCGAGCGTCCGCCAGACGTTCGTCGCGCCGGTGTTTCCACTTCCGGCCTCACGGATGTCGACTCCGGACACGAGGCGCGGAAGCCAGAGCCCCCACGGCATCGACCCGAGGAGGTAGCCGAGGACGACGAGCGCCGCGTCCGTGAGCATGATTCGAGCGCCGCTACGTACCTAGGCCGTGATCTGGTACTTCGACACCCATTCGTTGATCACGCCCCAGTCGAGATTGTTGAAGAACGCGTCGATGTACGAGGTGCGGTCGGTCTGATAGTCCAGGAAGTACGCGTGCTCGTAGACGTCGAGCGCGACAAGTGGCGTCGCGTTCCAGATCGGGAAGGTGTTCTGCGCGTCTCCGAGGTAGTTGAAGAGGCGCTGCTCGTCCCAGTCGTAGGCCGTCCACGCCCATCCCCGCGCCGCCATGCCCGTCGCCTTGAGGTCGTCTCTCCAGATCGGAACGCTTCCGAAGTCCCGCTCGATCAACTCCGCGATCGCGCCGTCCGGATCGCCGCCGCCGCCACCGAGGTGCTCGAAGTAGATCTCGTGGTTCTTGATCCCTCCGATCGCGAACGTCAGGTCCGTCTTCAACGCGCGGAGCTCCGAATAGACCTGGTTCGCCGACGACGTGTCGACGCCGTCGAGCTTCTTCAGGATCTCGTTTCGCTTGTTCACGTAGCCCTGGTAGAGCTTGTAGTGCGCCTCGACCGAGGCCCGTGAGATGCCGTCCATCTCATAGAGCTCCTGCTTGAGCTCACGTGCGGCGATCTCCTCATGGTTGAAAACGAGCGTGGCCATTGCCTCCCCTTGTCTTTTCTCGCGACGGTCGGCGTGAGCTTATCGTTCAGTGCGTGTCTTCCTTCCCACGCGCGGCTCTCGTAACCGGCGGGACAGGCCGGGTCGGCGCGGCGGTCACGGCGCGCCTCGAGAAAGAGGGGTTTCGCGTCAAGGCCGCAGGCAGGCGAGACGGTGACGTCGCACGCCGTGCGGAGGCTCGGGCGCTCGTGGAGCGCACGGTCCAGGAGCTCGGAGGGCTCGACCTCGTGATCAATGCCGCCGCGGACGGCTTCGCGCCGAAATCGGTCGAGGAGCTCACTGAGGAGGACTGGGAGGCCGCACTGGGCGCCACGGTCAAGGGGAGCTTCTTCGTGACCCAGGCGGCCGCGCCGCATCTCCGCACATCCGAGCTCGGGCTCGTCGTCATGATCGAGGACGTCGCCTCGTATCAACCATGGCCCTCGTTTGCGGCACATTGTGCGGCGAAGGCAGCGCAGGCGATGCTCACGCGCGTCCTCGCCCGCTCGCTCGCGCCCGACGTCCGCGTGTGCGGGGTCGCGCCCGGGCCTGTCGCGGTCGAGCCGGATCAGGAGGAGCGGCGTGCTGCGGAGACGCTTCTCGGCCGAGTCGGCACCCCAGACGACGTCGCCGAGGCGATCCTCTACCTCACGCGCGCGAGCTTTGTGACCGGTACCTCGCTCGTCGTCGACGGCGGAAGGCTCCTGGCTCGATAAAACCAGAGAGTTTCCGAGTTCGTATTGTGAGCGGATGGGCGCGATCGCCGTGTCTGTAGCTGAGACTGACGCGAGACTCATCGAACGCACCGGGCGCGGCGACCGAGCGGCCTTCGAGGAGCTCTACCGTCGGTTTGCGCGGCCCGTGCTCGGGATGGCCCTGCGCCAGCTCGGCGACAACGGACGAGCGGAGGACGCGACGCAGGAGACGTTCGCGGCCATCTGGCGCTCGGCGCGAAGCTACCGGGCCGAGCGGGGCAGCGCGTCGGCGTGGCTCTACACGGTGGCGCGACACGCCATCATCGACCGTGCGCGCCAGAGAACGGAGGCCGCCGCTCAGGTCCCGGACGGGGCCTCGGCCGAGGCG
>JACCYG010000362.1 GCA_013696595.1 Actinomycetota bacterium
CCTCGCACCACCAGCACGACCGCTGCGACGAGTCGTCACCTCGGAAGGAGCCGGCCCTCGACGTACTCGATCGACGCGTGCGACCTCGAGCGCGGCGAGTGGGGGGTCGCGGTGCAGTCGAAGTTTCTCGCAGTCGGCTCGCTCGTGAGCTGGGCTGAGCCGGGCGTCGGCGCCGTTGCCACGCAGGCCTTCGCGAACCCGCGCTACGGCCCCAATGGTCTCGCGCTCCTCCGCGAGGGCCTCACGGCGGAGGGGACGGTGGCCCGGCTGACCGAGGCCGACGAGGGCCGCGACGACCGTCAGCTCGGCGTCGTCGACCGGGACGGCCGGGGCGCGTCCTATACCGGCTCGGGCTGCTTCGAGTGGGCGGGAGGGCGCACGGGCGACGGCTTCGCCGCGCAGGGGAACATCCTCGTCTCCGCCGAGACCGTCGACGCGCTCGCAGAGACGTTCGAGCGGTCCGGCGGCCGGCCGCTCGCCGAGCGCCTGATCGCCTGTCTCGCCGCGGCGCAGGAGGCGGGAGGAGACCGCCGCGGCCAGCAGTCTGCCGCGCTGCTCGTCGTCAAGAAGGACGCGGGCTATGCCGGCCTCTCCGACGTTCTCGTGGATCTGCGGGTCGACGACCACGATGGGCCGATCGAAGAGCTGGCCCGGCTCTACGAGCTCCACCAGCTCTACTTCGGCCAGACCCCGAAGCAGCAGTGGCTTCCCGTCGACGAAGGGCTCGAGGCGGAGCTGCGAGAACGGCTTGATCGTCTCGGGTACGAGGGCGACGACCTCGAGCGCGCGTTCAACGACTGGGTCGGCACGGAGAACCTCGAGGATCGCGTCAAGGGGCTCGACCGAATCGATCCCGTCGTCCTCGCCGAGCTCCGTCGGCGCTAGAGCGCCCGCGGGCCGGGCAAGCCCGGCCCCTACAGGTGCACCACTCCTTGTAGGGGCGAGGCTTGCCTCGCCCGCCTAGAGTGGAGAGGTGGCTGCGCACGCCCTTGCCGCACGGGGTCTCGCGAAGCGGTACGGGTCGGTCGAGGCGCTCGGGGGCGTCGACCTCGCGGTCGAAGACGGCGAGCTCGTCGGATTGCTCGGCCCGAACGGAGCCGGCAAGTCGACGCTCGTGAAGATCGCCTGCGGGCTCGTGCGTCCCAGCTCGGGAACGGCCGAGGTCTGTGGAGCCCCCGCCGGTTCGCGGCCGGCGCGGGCTGCGCTCGGCTACCTCGCCGAGCTCTTCCGCTTCCCCGGCTGGTACTCCGCCGACGAGGTGCTCGACCTGCATCAGCGGCTCGCCGGTTCCGCGGGGGGTGAGAAGGAGCGCCGCGAGCTCTTGGAGCTCGTGGGGCTCGCCGAGGCACGCGGACGAAAGGTCGACGCGATGTCGAAGGGGATGCAGCAGCGGCTCGGCATCGCGCAGGCGCTCGTGGGCGGGCCGCAGCTTCTTCTCCTCGACGAGCCGACGAGCGCGCTCGATCCCGCCGGTCGCCGCCTGGTTCGCACTCTGCTCGAGGAGCTGCGAGGCCGCGGCATCTCCGTTCTCCTGAACTCGCACCTGTTGAGCGAGGTCGAGCTCGTGTGCGACCGCGTCGTGATCCTCGCCCGCGGTCGCGTCGTCGCGGCCGGACGCCCGTCCGAGCTCGCGCGCCCGCGAGGAGTGGAGATCGACACGGACGAAGGGGTGCGGCACTTCCCCGATGCCGGTCATGACGAGGCGCCGGGCCTCGTGGCCGACCTCGTCGCGCAAGGCCAGCGCGTGTACGGGGTCCGCGTTCTCTCGACGACGCTCGAGGAGATCTACCTCAGTGCGGTCGGAGAGCAGACGGGATGAGTGCCGTCAGGACCATCGTCCGTTACGCGCTCGAGGAGAGCCTCCGCCGCAGGGTCTTCCTGATCGTGCTCGTCCTGACCGCCGCCTTCCTCGCCCTGTACGCACTCGGGACCGTGCAGGCGTTTCAGGAGGTGCGAGAGTTCGAGCACGAGGGGCCGCCCGTCCCGCTCGACGAGACGACGCTCGCAGGCGCCACGCTCCTGGGCCTCTCGATGTTCGCGACCCTTTTCCTCGGCGCCGTGCTCGCCGTCTTCCTGACGCTCGCCGTCGTTCGAGGCGACGCCGAGCGGGGAATCCTGCAACCGCTCGTCGTCCGCCCCGTCGGGCGGGCCACCCTTCTCGCCTCGCGCTTCCTGGCCGCCGCCGCCGTGTGCTCGCTCTACGTGTTCGGCGTCTTCGGCGCGACGGCCGCAATCACGTACTGGGCGGGGGACTGGTGGCCGGACCGCTTCCTCCTGCCCGGAATCGAGCTCGCCGCCGCGGTCACGATCATCGCTGCGCTCTCGCTTCTCGGCTCGGTCTTCCTCTCCGCGACCGCGAACGGAATCGCCATCTTCATGCTCTTCGGCGCCGGCCTCGTCGCCGGGTTGCTCGGCCAGATCGGCGAAGCCCTGCGCTCGGAAACGCTGACCGAGATCTCCGAGATCGCTTCCTGGGTCCTTCCGTTCGAAGCCCTCTATCAGGACGGCCTCCACGCGATCAGCTCGGAGAGCTTCGGGCTGACCGCAGAGGTGCTGACCCTCGGCCCGTTCGGCGGCGCGCAGGCGGGAGGAACGTTCCTCTGGCCCTGGGCCTTCGCCTACGTCGGCCTCGTCGGTGCGGTGGCCCTGGCCGGATTCGTTCGGCGAGACCTCTAGGCCCGCGCCGGGCGGCCCTAGAGCTGCTCGGCGAACTCGCGGTTCTCGGGCTTCAGGCTCTCGTCCGTTCCGAAGTACGCGTGCTTCGACATGTCCTCGCTGTAGCGGCTGGCGGCGGGCGAGCGACCGAGCGCCTCGGCCATGCTGCGCGTGTAGTGCGGCGCGTTGCCGCAGCAGACCCCGAAGTAGCGAACACCGAGCTCGTATGCGCTTCGCGTGAAGTCGGCGATCTCGTCCCGATTGCACGTCAGCGGGTCGAGGCGAGTGGGAAACGGCTTTCCGTCGAGCTTAGGATCGTGGAGCGACTGGAAGGTCGGCTCCTGGTCGGTCGTCCGGTACGGCACGGGGAGCGCGGCTACGTAGGCGTCGACGGCCGCAGTGATCTTCTCGAGGAGGGGCAGCATCGTTCGCGGCCCGCGGAAGCAGTTCAACCCCACCACGTCGGCACCGGCGTCCGCCAGCCGTTTGCAAGCATCCGCCGGCGGCCATCCGTCCTGCGTCTGACCGGTGCTCGGGATGGCCAGCATGACGACGGCCGGAAGATCGGTTTGCTTGATCGTGTCGAGGGCGACCAGCGCCTCTGCGCCCCAGTGGTAGGTCTCGGCGATGATGAAATCGGCGCCCGCGTCGACGGCCCAGCCGACCTGCTCCTCGAACATGGCGCGAACCTGCTTGTGCGTCTCCTCATCGTCGGGGACGTAGACGTTCGTGTTGCAGATGTCGCCGGCGAAGAGCGTTTCCGTCTCGTCGGCGACCTCCTTCGCGAGCGCAAGCGCCTGGCGGTTGATCGGCTCGAGGTCGTTCTCGCGGCCGATGATCTTGAGCTTCTCGCGGTGCGCGTAGTACGTGAACGCCTCGACG
>JACCYG010000370.1 GCA_013696595.1 Actinomycetota bacterium
CGGCGAGACGCAGCGCATTCTGGTCGTCGAGGACGAGGCGAACATCGCCTCCTTCGTGGCCATGTACCTGAAGAAAGCAGGCTACGACGTCGAGATCGCCGTGAATGCGGCCGACGCGCTTGCCAAAGCCGGGGTGAATGGCCCGGCCCTCGTCGTCCTCGACCTGATGCTCCCGGATCTGGACGGGATCGACGTCTGTCGCCGCATCCGCCAGCGCTCGGACGTTCCGATCCTCATGCTCACCGCCCGCGACGACGACGTCGACAAGATCATCGGCCTCGAGGTGGGCGCAGACGACTATCTCACGAAGCCGTTCAATCCCCGCGAGCTCGTCGCGCGCGTGAAAACGATTCTCCGTCGCTCGGCGCCGAAGCGCCGCGAGCCCGAGACGGGCTCTCTGGGGCACGGCCTCCTGCAGATCGATGCCGGCCGGCGCGAGGTCACCGTCGGCGGGGAGGATGTCCAGCTCGCGCCGAAAGAGTTCGACCTGCTCTGGGAGCTTCTCGATCATCGTGGGCTCGTCCTGACGCGAGACCAGTTGCTCGAGCGTGTGTGGGGCTACACCTTCGCAGGGGACACGCGCACCGTCGACGTTCACGTCGGCCAGCTCCGCCGTAAGCTCGGCGAGTCGTGTCCGATCGTCACGGTCTGGGGCGTTGGCTACAAGGTCGCCACGGAGCCGAAGGCAGCAAGAGCTTCCTAGACAGGCCCGGGCGTGTCATCGCTCCGCTTCCGCCTACCGCTCCTCTTTCTCGCCGGGGTCGTGGTCGCGGCGGCCATCACAGCCGTCCTCGCCGCGCGGCTCTTCCAGGAATACGCTCGCGACGACACCCTCGCCAACCTGAAGCGGCAGGCGGCCGGCCTCGCCGCTCTCTACACCGAGCAGGCGCGCGCGACGGCCCAGGAGGGCCGAAGGCCTCCGAAGTTCGCGGCGCGGCGGCTCGAACGGGCGACCGCCACGCGACTCTACTACGCGGGTCTCGAGATCTTCCCCGGCGAGGAGTCGGGACTCAGGGCGCTCGACGTCGACGAGCTCGACCGGGAGCTTCTCGAGTCCGGACAGATCCAGACCTTCGAGTTCGAGCCGCCCGGCTCGGACCGGACGTTTCTCGCCGTCGCGCACCCGCTCGAGATCGGCGGCCAGGTGTTCGGTGCGCTCGTGGTGGCGAAGCCTCGCGGCGAGCTCCGTGAGCGAGGGGTCGTGCTCGTTCAGCGGCTCGGCCTGGCCTTCCTGGGCGGCCTCGCCGTCGCCGCCAGCCTCGTGTGGTACCTCTCCCGGCGGCTGACGGCCCCTGTCGTCGCGCTGACGCGAGCGACCGAGCGGGTCGCCGAGGGGCGCTACGACGTCGAGCTGCCGCCCGTCGGCAAGCGTGACGAGATCGGCCGTCTCACGGAGCGGTTCGGTCAGATGACGGCCCGCCTCGCAGAGGCGGAGGAGCTCGAGCGGAACTTCCTCATGAGCGTGTCGCACGAGCTCCGGACTCCGCTCACGGCGATTCGCGGGCACGTCCAAGCGCTGCGGGAGGAGCTGGCCGAGGATCCGACGGTCCGCGAGGCGTCGCTGGCCGTCATCGCCTTCGAGAGCGATCGGCTCGCCCGGCTCGTGGGCGATCTCCTAGACCTTGCCAAGCTCGATGCCCATCGGTTCACCCTTACGGAGCAAGAGGTCGAGCTGCGGCGACTCCTCGACCAGGCCTACACCGCGAGGAGCGAGGAGGCACGCCGGCGCGGGATCGACTACGAGTGGCGATTCGACGCGAGCCCCGTCGTCCACACAGACGGCGACCGTGTCCTCCAGATCGTCTCGAACCTCCTGGACAATGCCTTCGGGTGGACGCCGGACGGCGGCCGTATCGCGCTCTCCCTCGTCTCAGAGAACGGGACCGTGTCCGTGACGGTGTCGGACTCGGGGCCGGGGGTTCCCGAGAGCGAGCGCGAACGGATCTTCCGGCCCTTCTGGTCGAGTAACTACTCCACGGGGACCGGGCTTGGGCTTGCGATCGCGCGGGAGCTCGCACAGGCGCTCGGCGGGGAGCTCGCGCTCGAGTCGGTGCCGGGCAACGGCTCGCGGTTCGAGCTTCGTCTACCTGCGCGTTAGGGCGAGCTCAGGCGCCGGGCTGTCGCTCTTGGCGGTCTTCGATCCGGTAGAGCTCGGCCACCGGCGGGTCCTCGAGCGAGCGCTCGACCCGGTCGACGAGCCGCTCGATTCGGTCGAGGCGTCGCTCGACGCCGCGCCACCCGGAGGCGACGAGCTCGACGATCACGGCAAGATCCTCGACCCGGGCGCGCCGCTCGGCGTCGAGCTCGCCCTGAAGGCTCTCGAGCCGGCGAATCGTCTGCGCGGCGAGGCC
>JACCYG010000371.1 GCA_013696595.1 Actinomycetota bacterium
CGGCCTCGAGACGATCGAGTGCTACCCGACGGCGTCGTGGACGCGCTGGTCCGGTCTTAAGGGAAACCGGACGCGGGCCGCGTGGACACGCGCGGCCCTCGCCGATCGAGGGCTCGACGACCTTCCCGCGCGGCTCGGCCAGGACGACCGCGACGCGATCGCGGCCGCACTGACCGCACGAGCGCACGCGCGCGGGGAGACCGAAGCCTTCGGCGAGATCGTCGTTCCGGTTTCCCCCCGATGACACCCGCCTGGATGGTTGCGCTCGAGACCTCGCTCGTCGCCTCCGATGAAGACGAGCTCGCAACCGCGCTCGTCGTCCTCGCCTCAGTGGCAGGCGAACGCATCCCACTCGAACCGGAACACCGGCTCGGTGCGACTCGTCGCGCACTCCTCCTCCTCACCGCCGGCGGGGATCCCACGCGCGGGCTCGATCTGAACGGCCAAGCGGTTACGGCGCTCGCGGAAGACCTTCGCGACACCGATCGTCAGATCGCGCTCGAGGAGGGGATCCGCGAGCTCGCGCCGGCAGCGTCCGGGCTCCCGCACGTCAGCGAGGCCGTGCACGCGCTCATCCATGCGCCTGACGTCGCGTGGCGCGCGTATGCGTGCTCCCTGCTCGCCGAGGACCTCGGCGACGAATAGGCGGAACGCGGGTGACGGCGCCACCCGCGTTCCTCGTACTTGCTACCTACCGCCCGGCGGGCGCCGTCCCCGGCCGGAGCTCCTCGCGCTCCGTGACGCCGTAGCCCTCGCGCTCCGGATGCCCATGCACGCCCCGAGTCACCGCGAACTCCTCCTCGGGCGAGAGGACAAGGCGGTGCCGTCCGGCGATCGCGAAGTACGCGATAGCGATCGCGTAGAAGATCGCGACGCCGACCACGCCGGGACGGTAATCAGCGTTCCAGAAGAGTGAGATCAGCGAGATGAGAGCGATAACGCTCGCGATGAACGCACCCCACTCGCCGACCGGGCTTCGGTACGGCCGCTCGATGTCCGGCAGCCGCCGACGGAGCAGGATGAACGAGAGGGTCTGCATGAAGTAGGAGATGACGGCGCCGAAGACGGCCATCGTGAGCAGCGCCGCCCCGACGTTCCCACCAAGCCACTCCCGCGTCGTCGCCTGGTCGAGGAGGAGCGCGAGGAAGAACCCGATCACCGCGCCGAGCAAGAGCGCGACGTACGGCGTGTTCCGCCTGCCGTGCGTCACCGAGAGGAAATGCGGGTAGTAGCCCGCCCGCGACAGCGAGAAGATGTTGCGCCCGTACGCGTAGATGATGGTGTGGAAGCTGGCGACGAGGCCGGTGACGGCGATCAGCGCGAGAAGCGACGTCGCGGTCCCCTCGCCGAAGATCGTTTTGAGGCCGTCGTTCAGGGGCTCTCCGGATTCCGAGAGCGCCTCGGAGCCGGGTGCGATGCCTGCGTTCAGGAACAGGATCAGAAAGCCCGTGACGATGAGCGTCAGGAGGCCATAGATCGTGCCCTTCGGGATGTCGCGCTTCGGATCGTGCGACTCCTCCGCCGCAAGTGGTAACTCCTCGATCGCGAGGTAGAACCAGATCGCGAACGGCAGCGCGTAGAAGATCCCGGGAATGCCGTCAGGGAACCATCCCTGGTCGCCGATCGCCCAGCGGTCGAAGTCCAAGTTCGGGATCGCCCCGATGTAGAAGATGGCGAGGATCGCGAGCGAAGCGAACGTGATGAAGACCGTGAAGCGGAGCGTCGCCTCGATACCGACGAAGTTCAGGGCGACGAAGATCGCGTAGAAGACGAGCCACCACACCCAGAGCGGCGGGCTTCCACCGAAGAGGTCGTTGGAGATCGACTGCATGTAGAAGCCGATGCCGGCGACGATGACGGCCGGCGTGACCACGTATTCGATCGTCTCCGCCACCCCCGTCGTGAACCCGCCCCACGGCCCCATCGCCGAGCGGCTGAACGAGTAGGCACCACCGGTGTGCGGGAGCGCCGGAGACATCTCCGCGATCGAGTAGCAGAGGCCGAAGTACATGATGGTGATGACGATGGTCGCGACGAGCAGGCCGCCGAATCCGTATGCGAGCCCGAAGTTCCAGCCGAAGAAGTCGCCGGAGATAACGGCGCCGACGCCGAGTGCCCAGAGCGACCAAACGCGCGCGTGACGGCGGAGCATTCGCTTCTCGAAGTAGCCCTCGCCCCCCTCGCGATAGGTGACGTACCCCCTCCTCCGCTGCTCCCCGCCCGCTGGCTCGGTCACGCTCGCCTCCTAAGCTCGGTTACGCCAAGGTAGACGATTCAAAACCACGTGCGCACGCTGCGTCAAGGGCTCCCGTGGTCAACGGGGGCGCGCTCGTGTTATCACTGCACTCGTGTTGTCCCTCGACGAGCTCAAGGCCGCAGTCGCGGACGGGTCGATCGACACCGTCGTCGTCGCCTTCACTGACATGCAGGGTCGGCTTATGGGCAAGCGGCTCCACGGCGAGTTCTTCGTCGGTGAGAACCTGGGCGAGCACGGAGTCGAGGCGTGCAACTACCTCCTCGCTCTCGACATGGAGATGGATCCGGTCCCGGGGTATTCGATCGCCAACTGGGAGCAAGGCTACGGCGACTTCGGCCTCCTCCCGGATACCGCCACGCTTCGCCGCATCCCCTGGCTCGAGGCGACGGCGCTCGTGCTCTGCGACGTTGTCTGGCACGACGGCTCGCCCGTGAGCCCGTCGCCCCGGCAGGTTCTGAAGGGCCAGGTCGAGCGCGCACGTGAGCTCGGCTTCGAGGCGATGTTCGGCTCCGAGCTCGAGTTCTACCTCTTCAAGGAAACCTATGCCGAGGCGCACGCGAAGCGCTACCAGGATCTCACGCCGTCGGTCCCATACATCCTCGACTACCACATCCTGGCCACCACCTACGACGAGGCCTTCATCCGCCAGATCCGAAACGGGATGCAGGGCGCCGGGATCCCGGTTGAGAACTCGAAGGGCGAGGCCTGGCCGGGCCAGCACGAAATCAACTTCCGCTACGCCGACGCCGTGACGATGGCCGACAACCACACGCTCTACAAGAACGGAGCCAAGGAGATCGCGCACCTGAATGGCTGCTCGCTCACGTTCATGGCGAAGCCCGACCACACGTGGATCGGAAACTCGTGCCATGTCCACTCGAGCCTCTGGCGTGACGGGGAGAACGCATTCGCCGGCGAATCGGACGTCTTCAAGCGCTTCCTGGCAGGCCAGATCGCCTGCCTCAAGGAACTCGCCGTCTTCCTCGCCCCCACCGTGAATTCGTACAAGCGCTACGCCGCCGGTTCGTGGGCGCCGACGACGCTCGCCTGGGGACACGACAACCGGACGTGTGGTTTCCGCATCGTCGGACGCGGCGGGTCGGTCCGGGCCGAGACGCGGATCCCCGGCGGAGACGTGAACCCGTATCTCGCCTTCGCCGCCTTGCTCGCGGCGGGCCTCTACGGGATCGAGAGCGAGCTCGAGCTCCCGCCCCCGCTCGAAGGGAACGCGTACGAGTCCGACGCCGAGCGGTTCCCGCATTCGCTCCAAGAGGCGATCGAAGCGCTCGAGGACGGCACGATGGCGCGCGCCGCGTTCGGCGACGACGTTGTCGACCACTACGTCACGTACGCGCGGACCGAGCAGAGCCTCTTCGACGGCGTCGTGACGAATTACGAGCGAGAGCGCATGTTCGAGCGCGGATAACGTTTCGACCGTGAGGCCGATCATCGGCATTACGACCTACGCCGAGCAGGCACGCTTCGGCGTGTGGGATGTCCCGACGGCGCTGACGCCGATGGCATACGTGAACGCCGTCGTTCGGGCGGACGGGCGGCCTCTGCTGGTTCCGCCCAGCGAAGAAGCCGTCGACGAGACCCTGGATGCGCTTGACGGTCTGCTTTTCTCGGGTGGATCCGACCTCGATCCCTCGGCCTACGACGCCGAGGCGCACCCACAGACGAACAACACGCGGCCGGAGCGCGACCGAGGCGAGCTCGCCCTCGCCGCAGGCGCACTTGCGCGCGACATGCCCGTGCTCGCCGTCTGCCGCGGGATGGAGATTCTCAACGTGGCCCGCGGCGGCGATCTCGTCCAGCACCTGCCTGACATGGTCGGCCACGAAGATCACAGACATACGCCCGGCGTCTTCGGCGATCACGAGGTCGATCTCAAAGCGGGTAGCCGCGTATGCCGGCTCCTCGGCGATCGCGCGCCGGTGAAGTCGCACCACCATCAGGGCGTCGGCCGGCTCGGCGAAGGGCTCGTCGAGACGGCGTGGGCCGAGGACGGCACCATCGAGGCGCTCGAGGATCCGTCCCGGCGCTTCGCGCTCGGCGTCCTCTGGCACCCCGAGCAGGGCGCGGACTTCGCGCTCTTCAAGGAGCTCGTCGAGGAGGCGCGCAAGTACCACGAGGACAAGCGATGAACGTGGTTCGAAACCCGGCGACGGAAGAGACGATCGCCGAGCTTCCGGAGGCGACGATCGAGGACGCGGATCGTGCCGTGGCGGCCGCAAAGAGCGCGTTTCCGGCGTGGCATGCCGTAAGCCCGGCGGATCGCGGACGGCTCCTTCGCCGCCTTGCGACCGTCGTGGAGGAGCACGGCGAAGAGCTTGCCCTCCTCGAGACGCGCAACGTGGGGAAGCCGATCTCCGACTCGCGCGGCGAGGCGGGGATGGTCGCGGACGTCTTCCACTTCTACGCCGGCGCTGTCGACAAGCACTTCGGCGAGACGATCCCGGTGCCGGGCGGCGTCGACATGACCTTCCGAGAGCCGCTCGGCGTCGTCGGTCTGATCACGCCGTGGAACTTCCCGATGAACATCGCGAGCTGGAAGCTCGGGCCCGCACTCGCGTGCGGCAACACGATCGTCTTGAAGCCGGCCGAGCTGACGCCGCTCTCGACGCTCCGCCTGGGCGAGCTCGCGCTCGAAGCCGGGATCCCCGAGGGCGTCGTGAACGTCGTCGTCGGCCCAGGGCGCGTCGTCGGCCAGCGACTCGTCGAGCATTCCGACGTGGCGAAGATCGGGTTCACCGGGTCGACCGAGGTCGGCGCCGGCGTGATGCGTGGAGCGGCCGGGACGATCAAGCGCGTCACCCTCGAGCTCGGCGGCAAGTCGGCAAACGTCGTGTTCGCGGACGCTGACCTCGAGAAGGCGGCGGCGTCGGCGCCGTACGCCGTCTTCGGGAATGCGGGACAGGACTGCTGCGCCCGCTCACGGATCCTCGTCGAGCGGAGCGTGTTCGACCGCTTCATGGAGCTGCTCGTCACGGCGACCGGAGACATCAAGGTCGGGAATCCTGAGGACCCGTCGACGGAGATGGGCCCGCTGATCTCGGCCGGCCATCGCGAGAAAGTGGCCGCCTACGTCGACGGAGACGTCGCGTTTCGTGGAGACGCGCCTGACGGACCGGGCTTCTGGTTCCCTCCCACGTTGCTCGCGCCGGTCTCGAACGACGACCGCGCGGCCCGGGAGGAGATCTTTGGTCCGGTCGCCGCGGTGATCCCGTTCGTGGACGAGGAAGAGGCGATCCGGCTCGCGAACGACACACCCTACGGCCTCTCCGGCTCGATCTGGACGGAGAACGGCGCGCGGGCACTCCGTGTCGCGCGGGCGCTCGAAGCCGGCGTGCTCTCGATCAACTCGAACACGTCGGTGCGCGTCCAGACCCCGTTCGGGGGCTTCAAGCAGTCCGGCTTCGGCCGCGAGCTCGGCCTCCACGCGCTCGAGGGCTATACGGAGGTCAAGAACGTGTACTTCGCGACCGAGTAGACGAACTTAACCGAGTAGACGAACTTAACCGAACTTAAGATCCACGCGCGCGCGGGTATGCGGGTCCCGACCCTCCCCCCTGCTCACGCGCGAGCGTACCGCAGAAAAACGCGCCTGTGCGTCACGAAAAGGGCCTAGACACGCGCGTACCTGTCACGACTTCGCGCCCGGATGCTCCCGCGAATGTGTGTCGGCGGTAAGCCTGCGTATCCTGATGAGGAGTGACACGGCTTCGTCTCCTCGCGCTGGCGCTTGCGGCTCTCGCCGTCGTGACCGGCTGCGGTGCGACGACGGAGCCCGAGCAGCAGGCGACGCGGTACACAGCGTCCGACGTCGTCCAGCAGTTCAAGTCCGAGCCCGGTAGCCCGCGGCTCCGCCGGGCGGCGGGCGTTGACACGGCCTGGGAGCAACTCGGCCTCGGCCTGAACGTTTCCGACCGCCTCCTGCGCCGCTACGGGGTCTTCACCGTGTACGTCGTCGAGCCCGGGAACGAGGAGGCTGTCGACTCGCTCCTGACCGACAAGGCGACAGGCAAGCCCCTGCAGCCCGACGAGCAGGGTGTCTACTGGGAGCTCGACACGCAGAGCAAGGACTGGATCGGATACACGAAGTACGGCGAGAACGTCGTGCTCGCGTGGCTCGGTGGAAGAAGCGAGCCGGAGGTCGACGCTCGTTGGGCGCGCCTCAACCGGCTGATAAGCGGGCTCGCGCTCAGTTAAGCTCGGCGGCCCGATGGGCCGGCTCGACGACAAGGTCGCAGTGATCACGGGTGCCGCCGGCGGGATCGGCCGCGAGGCGGCCATCCTTTTCTCGGAGGAGGGCGCGAGCGTCTGCATCGGGGACGTGAGCGAG
>JACCYG010000372.1 GCA_013696595.1 Actinomycetota bacterium
ACCTCGACGCGGCCGCGTCGCTCGTCGGCGAGCACGCGTCTGACCTCGGCCGGCTTCGCGTTGCGGACGACCAAGCTTCCGTCCAGGACGAACACCTCGTACCCATGTCGGCGCAGGACGCGAGCGACGCGCCTCGGCGGGCCTTCGACCCGCGCGACGAGTTGGCCGGCGCCGCTCGACCCGCCTGGCTCGCCTGACGAAAGCGTGCTCGAGTCCTCGCCTGCAGCGGCCTCGGACTCCGCTTCGGCGGGGGCCGTTGGGAGGGCACCGCCGCCGGCGTCTCGACTCGCGCCGTTCTCGGCGTCATCCCTCGTCGGAAGGCCTGTCAAGGCGACGACCACTGCGATCACCGCTGCGACCGGAGCGAGCACGGTCACGAAGCGCAGCGGCGAGACGTAGACACGACGCTCTTCCGGGCGTGCGGGAAGATCGAGGCTGGCACGATGCGCGGGCAGCTCGAGCGGCGGTGCGGCGCGCAAAACGTCGCGCGCGGCCTCGAGCTCGCGGACGTGCGAGCTGCACTCCGGGCACGCCCGCACATGGGTTGCGACCGAGTCGTGCTCGGAGTCGCGAAGCTCGCCCTCGACGTAGGAGAGCAGGTTCAGCTCGTCCGGATGCGTGCCGGCCATCATTCCTTCGACTCCCCCGAAGCCGCGTCGGTTCCCAGCTGTCGGGCGAGCTCGACGCGACCGCGGTAGATCCGTGATTTCACCGTACCTTCGGGGACGCTCGTGATCTCGGCGATCTCGGCGTACGAGCAGCCGAGGACGTCGTAGAGAACGACGGCGAGGCGGTTGGTCTCGTCCAGCTCGTTCAGCGCCCGTTGCAGGTCGCCGGACAGCTCGTGCTCGAGGAAGCGGTCGCGCGGGTCCGCGGTAACGTCCTCGAGCTCCATCGGCTCGGCGCGCCGCCGCGAGCGCTGGTCGTGGGCTGCGTTCACGCAGATCCGATAGAGCCAGGTCGAGAAAAGGGAGCCGCTGCGAAAGCGCGGGAGGGCGAGCCAGGCGCGCAAGAGCGCCTCCTGGACGGCGTCGGCCGCGTCGTCGGGAGACCCGAGCACGCGTGCTGCGAGCGTGAAGAGGCGATGCTGGTGACGCTCGGCAAGCCGTTCGAAGGCGAACTGGTCGCCTCGCTGGGCTCTCCGTACGAGCTCTCGGTCAGGATCCACGCATCAAGATTCTCCTCTGGCACGGCTACCTCCTGGGCGGAACGGGCTCGAACGTCTACACGCGCTCGCTCGCGCGCGCGTGGAGCCGACTGGGGCACGAAGTCGTCGTCTTCTCGCAGGAGCCGCGACCGGAGAACTTCGATCTCGGCGGTGCGAAGGTCGTTCGCCCGGACCTCGGCGGCGGGCCGCTACCGGTATTCGTGCTCGACCGCTATGAGGATCTCGATGCGCGCTACCTCCAGGAGCTGAGCGCCGCCGAGCGCCGCCGCTTCGTCGAGGCGAACGCCTCCGCCGTGCGTGAGCACCTGCCTGCGGACTTCCTCCTCACGAATCATGTCCTCCTCGGTGCACCCGTCGGCGTCGAGGTCGGCATGCCGTTCACGGTCAAGGCGCACGGCTCGGAGCTCGAATTCTCGATACGGGGGAACGCCGAGCTCGCGGCCTGGGGGCGCGAGACGGTGAGCGAGGCTCGCGCGATCGTCGCCGGCTCGGAGCACATACGCCGTGTGCTCGAGGAAATCCTTGGCCCCGGCGAGTACCTCGAGCGTGTTCGCATCGTGCCTCCGGGCGTCGACGTCGAGGAGTTTCACCCGGAACCGGGTGCGGCGGCGCTCGAGTCACTTCTGGACGAATCACGCCGCGACCCGCCGAGCCAAGGGAACGAACGGCTGCCCGACGAGGGAAACGCGGAGCGCTTCGCTTCGTTCCTCGCCGGCGACGAGCCGACTGTGGTGTACGTCGGGAAGCTGTCGGAGGAAAAGGGCGTCCGGCTTCTGCTCGAGGCGCTTCGGCGCGTCGACGCACGCGCGGTGATCGTCGGGTTCGGTCCGGCCCGCGCCGAGCTCGAGGCGACCGCGGGCGACCGGGCCCTCTTCACCGGCCCGCTCGAGCACCGACATCTCAAGCACCTCTGGGCGCTCGCGCGCGTGAGCGTTACGCCCTCCATCTTCCCGGAGGCCTTCGGCATGGTTGCCGCCGAGGCCGCCGCATGCGGCTCCCCGCCCCTCGTCGCGCGCCATTCGGGCCTCGCCGAGATCGCCGAGGGAATCGAAGCCGAATACCCACCCGAGCACCGCGCGCTTGCGAGCTTCACGAGCGGCGACGCGGACGATCTCGCGCGGAAGCTCGAAGCGATTCTCGCCCTACCGGGCGCGGAATGGCGC
>JACCYG010000378.1 GCA_013696595.1 Actinomycetota bacterium
CCCCCGCACGCCGGCGAAGCGGGCCGACGAGCTCGCGATAGTCGCTGTCGGAGATCTTCCCCGTTCGGTGGTCGAACTCGAGCTCCTTCAACGCGGCGAGTGCCCGGTCTCGCTCTTCGCGGAGGTGCAGGAGGTCGTCCTCGGCAACCGAGGGCTCAGGAAGGACGTCGCGGTCCGGCGCGGGCTCGCGCAGGAACGGCCGCGCGACGAACACGACGCACGCGACGGCGAGCAGGGCTCCGAGCGCGAGCGCGATCCCCTCGATCACGCGCGCGTGTAGCCGGGTACGTACGCGTGGCCCTCCGCGAAGCGGCGTGCAAGACGGCGCTGCTCGCGCGCGTCAGGCCACATCGCGACGGCGGCGCCCACGAGGAAGACGAAACCGGCGAGCCAGATCAGGTTCACGAGCGGGTTCACGAAGACCTTGAGGAACACCGAGCCGTCACCGTTGAACTGATCGGCGATTACGAAGAGGTCCTCCCCGCGCAGGAGGTCGGAGCGAATCGCGACCTCGTTCGAGACCTGGTCCTCGGCGAAGTAGCGGTTCTTTCCGGGCCTCAGCATGCCGAGCGCCTCACCGTCACGGGAGACGAGGACGCGCGCACGAAGCTCCTGCGCGTTCGGCCCACGCCGCTGGCCGCTCCCCGCGTAGGTCAGGGAATAGCCGCCGACCGCGAGCGAGTCGCCCGGAGCGAGCTTCGCTTCGCGCGTCGTCCCGTACGCGCCGATTCCGACCGCGCCCACCAGCAGGAGCACGATCGCCGCGTGGACGACGTAGCCGCCGTAACGGCGACGGTTTCGCCCGACGAGGCTCGAAAAAGCGCCCATCCAGCTCTCGCTGCCGAGCGCCTTGCGCGCGCGCGTCCCGCGCGTGAATTCCAGCGCGATGGCAGCGAGGACGAATGCTGCGAATGAGTAGCCGACAAGGCCGGCCGGGCTGGAGCCGGCACCGAGCGCAAGCAGGATCACGCCCACGCAGAGCGCCACGCCTGCAGGCCAGAGAACGGACGTGCCGAGCGCGCGGAGCGAGGCGCGCCGCCAGGCCACGAGAGGCCCGAGCCCCATCAGGAGGACGATGGGCAGGCCGAAGACGGTCGCGAAGAAGTCGTAGTACGGCGCACCGACGGTCACGGCCACGCCGCGCACAGCCTCCGAAAGGATCGGGTAGAGGACGCCCCAGAGGACGGTCAGCGCGAATGCGACGAGAAAGAGGTTGTTGTAGAGGAACGCCGCCTCGCGCGAGACGAGCGACTCGAGTCGTGTCCGCGAGCGAAGGAGCGGAAGCCGGACGAGGATCAGGACGATCGACGCCGTTACGACGACCGTGATGAACCCGAGAAACCACGGGCCGATCGACGACTGCGTGAAGCTGTGGATCGAGTTCAGGATCCCGCTACGCGTGAGGAACGTCCCGAAGAGCGAAAGGGCGAACGCGAGCGCGACAAGGATCACGTTCCAGACGCGCAGCATGTCCTTCTTCTCCTGAACCATGACCGAGTGCAGGTACGCCGTTGCGACGAGCCACGGCATGAGCGCGGCGTTCTCGACCGGATCCCAGGCGTACCAGCCGCCCCACCCCACCTCCTCGTAAGCCCACTTGGCCCCAAGGAGGATCGAAATCCCGAGAAACGTCCACGCGGCGAGCGTCCAGCGACGGGTGACGACGATCCAGCGCTCGTCTGTCCGCCGCGAGGCGAGCGCCGCCATCGCGAACGCGAACGGGACGGTCAGGCCGACGTAGCCCAGATAGAGCAGCGGCGGGTGCACGAGCATGTACGGGTTCTGAAGGCTCGGGTTCAGGCCGAGCCCGTCTGCGGGCGCCGCCTGCGTGACGAAGGGGCTCGCGACGAAGACGAGGAGAAGCGCGAAGAAGGACGCGACGGCTGCGAGCACGGGCACCGTCCACGGAAGGACCTGGCGCGTGAGGCGCGGGTTGAAGGCGACGGCGGCGACTCCCATCGCGAGCAGGACGAGAAGCCAGAGGAGAAGCGAGCCCTCCTGTCCGCTCCAGAAGGCTGCCAGCGTGTATCCCGTCGGGAGCTCGCGGCTGACGTGGTCTGCGACGTACGCGAACGTGAAGTCCTTGGCGGCGAGGGCCCCGAGGAGGACGGCGCTCGCGACGACGGTGGCGACGAGCGCGGCGACGAGCGCGTTCCGAGCGGACTCGAGCAAACGCCGCCGGCCCCGCCACGCCGCGTACCCCCCGACCAAGGCCGCGTAGACGACGAGACCGAAGGCGAGGAAGAGGGCCGCACGGCCGAGGAGCGCCACTACTTCGAGCTGTACTTAGACGGGCACTTCGTCACGAGCGAGTCGGGCTCGGCCACGAAGACGCCGTTCTGGAGCGCGCCGCGCATGTACACGTCGCGGCCCGTCCGGAAGAGGTCGGGAACGGACCCGCGGTAGAGCACCGGCACGGTCGCCGTTCCTTTCAGATCCTGGACGGTGAAGCGGAGGCCGTCGCCGCGTGCGCTCCCGGTCGGCTCGCCGACGACCCTTCCCGCGAGATTGACGGTGCCGTCGTGGCCTGCGAGCTGGCTCGGCTGGAGCGACGGCGTCGACCCGCCGGCGATGCTCGTGTAGAGGAGGAAGACGGCGAGGACCGCCGCGATCGAGAGCGCGATGACAAGACGCGCGGGACTGCGCCTGCGGGCCACGCGTCCGAGTCTAGCGGCGAAAACGCCCTGCGAGCGCCGCTATCGGGGCGCTTAAGTTTCCGCAGTCGCCGAGGGGGTGCGGAACGGGATCTTGTAGCCGTGGTCGCGGCAGAGGGACCCGGGCGCGTCCTCGGTCAGCGCATCGCAGTAGCCCTTGCCGTAGGCGGCGCGCATGAAGGCGGCGACGACCTCGAGGTTCCATTCGTTCACCTCGGAGGCCTCGCACCAGAGGTCGGCGAGCCGGACGTCGATGTCCAGCTCGAGCAGCTCGATCCGTGTGGGTCGCTTGCGCATGGGTCAAAACGGTAAGACGCCTGTCGGACGGCATCCGCAAACAGGCGGCGCAGGCTGGCTATCGTTCGAGCCGTGAGAACCCGGGGGCCGAGCGTACGCGCATCCTGGGCGCCGTGGTGCGCCGCTCTTGTCACCGCTCCGGTCCTCGTCGGACTTCTCGGCCATGGTCTCCGAGAGGTGGGCGATCCCGGTCACGCGCACGCGAAGCACGGCGTCGTCGGGCTCTGTCTCCTGGTCGTGGCCGCGCTCGGCTCGCTCGCGCTCGCCCGCACCGGGGACGCACCCAGGCCTGTCCGGACGCGTACCTTGTGGACGAACGTAGAGCCCGCTCTCCAGGTTAGAGCTCACGCGCCGCGTCTCTCACCGGCCTGGCTCCAACGTTTTCGGAACTGACTCCTCCGGCTGGGTGGGCGGGCTGCGGGCCCGTCTGAGAATTCGACCGAAGGAGAACTGCATGAGACGAAAGCTCGTAGGAGGTGTGCTCACGCTCCTCGTAGGCCTTACGCTCGCCGCGGCCGGCTGCGGAGGCGGAGGCGAGGAGGGCGAGGGATCGCAGGGAAGTGCGGTCGCCTTCGACCGCGCGTTCATCGACGCGGTCGTACCGCATCATGAAAGCGCGATCGAGATGGCGAAGGCGGCGAAGCAAGCAGGGCTCACTCAGCCCGACCTCGTTGAGATCGCGGACGACATCATCGTCACGCAGCAGGAGGAGATCGACCGGATGCTCGAGTGGCGCAAGGCGTGGTACGGCTCGAGCGAGATCGAGCCCGGCGCCGGGGAGGCGCTCAGCCTCTCGGACTCGCAGATGGGGATGATGCACGGTGCCGCGGAGGAACTGCGTGACGCGGCGGACGTCGACCAGATGTTCGCCGAGATGATGATCGAGCACCACCAGGGAGCGATCACGATGGCGTCGCTCGCGCTCGACAAGGCCGAGCACGACGAGCTCAAGGACCTCGCCGAGGACATCGTCGAAGCCCAGAACCGCGAGATCGACGTGATGGAGGGGCACGCGGCCGGAGGTCACAGCTAGGCGGGCCCTCCGGCCTGGGC
>JACCYG010000271.1 GCA_013696595.1 Actinomycetota bacterium
GCGGCCGCGGCCGCGGCCGCTCCGTCTCCACCCGTCTCGGCGACGTCCTCGACCTCGGCCTCCGGCTCCGGCTCGGGCTGCGGGCCGACGTCGACCTCCTGTGTCACCTCGAGCTTCTCGACGAGACCGACGTCCTTCCGCTTCTCGTACTCCGGCTGGCGTTCCTTCAGGACGACGAGGAGCGGCGCCGCGATGAAGATCGTCGAGTACGCGCCCGACCCGACCCCGATCAGGATCGCGAAGGCGAAGTCCTTGAGGGTCTCGCCGCCGAACACGAGGAGACAAGCCACCGGAAGCAGCGTGATGAACGTCGTGGCGAGCGAGCGGCGAATCGTCTCCCAGAGCGACTGGTTCGTGATCGCCGCGAAGCTCGAGCGGCGCATGAGCTGCACGTTCTCGCGCACGCGGTCGAAGATGATGATCGTGTCGTAGATCGAGTAGCCGAGGATGGTCAGGATCGCCGCGACCGTGGAGGCCGTCACTTCCCGGCCGCTCAGCGAGTACACCCCAACGGCGACGAAGACGTCGTGGAAGAGCGCGATCAGGACCGGCACCGCGTACGTGAACTGGTAGCGGAACGTGACGTAGAGGGAGATCAGGATCAGCGAGACGAAGACGGCGAGCAGCGCCCCCTTCAAGATCTGCTCGCTGAAGCTCGCCGATACGTTCTTGAAGCCGAAGTTCGTAGCGTCGAGCTCACGCTCGAGCGCGCTCTGGACCGCGTTCTGCTCCTCGCGGCCGAGCGACTCCGTCTTGAGCGAGAAGCTCGTGTAGCCGCCGGCGACCGCGTCGCCGCGGCCCTGGATGACGGCGTCGGCCTGGTCGAGCCCAGCCACTTTCTCGCGGACTTGCTCCACCGGCAGCGGCTTCGGCGTGTCGAAGCTCGCCTGGCTGCCGCCGCGGAAGTCGATGCCGAGGTTGAGACCCTGAAGCGCGAGCGATCCCACGCCGATCGCGAGGACGGCACCCGACAGGCCGAACCAGATCCGACGCTTGCCGACGAAGTCGATCCGCTGCCAGGCGGGAATGCGCTGCGCCTTCGCGCCCATGAACGCCGGGTTGTCGAACCAGCGAAAGCCGCCGAGGATGCCGAGGAGGGCGCGGGTCGCCGCGACGGCGGTCACCATCGACATCGCCGTACCGACGAGGAGCATGCGGGCGCAGCCCTTGACGCCGCCGGTCGCGATCAGGAAGAGGACGGCCGCGGTGATCATCGTGACGACGTTGCCGTCGACGATCGTGTTGAAGCCCTTGCGATAGCCGCCGCCGATCGCGGCGCGAACCGATTTCCCGGCGCGCACCTCCTCCCTGATGCGCTCGAAGATGACGATGTTCGCGTCGGCCGCGACGCCGATCGTGAGGATGAGCCCGGCGAAGCCCGGGAGCGTCATCGTCACGCCGAAGAGGAGGATCGCTCCGTAGAGGAACGCCCCGTAGATCGCGAGGCCGATGACGGCGACGAGCCCAAGGAAGCGGTAGAAGAGAAGCAAGAAGGCCGCGACCGCAGCCAGGCCGCCGATCCCGGCGATCAGCGCCTCCCGCAGGGAGTCCTCGCCGAGGGTCGCCGAGATGTCCGTCCGCTCGAGCTGCACGAACTCGAGCGGGAGTGCACCTGTCTGAAGGACGAGGGCGAGATCCTTCGCCTCTTCGATCGAGCCGAGCCCCGTGATCTGCGCGCGTCCGCCCGCGATCCCGTCCGCGGTGTCGCCGATGTAGTCGATCGTGGGGTACGAACGGATCTCTCCGTCGAGCACGATCGCGAAGCGCTGAAGGATCGCCTGGCGGTCGTCCTCCGGGACGCCGAGGGTCAGAGCGAGCGTGCGGCCGCGCCGCGCGAGCTCGCGCGTGATCTCGTGGAACTTGTCGCCACCCTTGTCGGTGAACTCGAGAGTGACGATCGGCTGGCCCCGATCGAAGTCCTGCTGCGTCCCCTGGAGGCGCAGGTCGCGGCCGGTGAGCTCGGGAACGGGCTCCTCCTCGTCGTCCGGCTGGTAGCGAAAGAGGTAGTAGTAGGTCAGCGTCGCGACGCCGACCCCGGGGCAGCTCTCTTCGTCTTTGCCGCAGGAGAGGATGATTTGCCCCTCCGGGACGACGTAGTAGAGCGCCCCGGCCGGCGGCTCGCCGTCGAGCTGGGTCAGAAGCTGCTCTTTGGTGTCCGCCGGGCCGGCGAGCAGCTTCTTCTTGTCCTTGGCGAAGAGATACCAGGCTGTCGGCGCCTCCCCGCTTTTCACCTTGTTCTCCGGCGCGAGGAGTGAGATCAGCTCCTCCGCGGCGGTCGGGACCACCGGGTTGCTCGAGCCGCCCTTCGTCGGTCCGACGACGTTCCCCTCGAGGTCGTAGAACTCGAGCTGCGCGGTCTGCCCGACAATCTCCGCTGCGCGCCCGGAATCGTGGACGCCGGGGAGCTCGATCCCGATCTGGTTCTGGCCGAGCGAGCGGATCTCGGGCTCCGCGACGCCGATCTTGTCGACGCGCTCGCGCATGATCTCGATCGAGCGATCGATGTCCTCCTTGGTGACCTCCCGCCCCCGCGGCGCCTTGGCCTCGAGAACGACCTCGAGGCCGCCCTGGAGGTCGAGGCCGAGCGTCGGCTGGCGCAGGAAGCCGAGCACGACCACCCCGGCAAGCACGCCGGTGACCGCGAGGAGGATGATAAGGTGGCGACGCACGTCTCGAGCCTAGTCCGCCCGCGCGCTCGAGCCGCTAGCGGCGGGCCGTATCCTCCTCGGGCACAGCGTCGGTGCTCGCCGGCTCCGGCTCTTCTTCCGAGGCTTCCTCACCCTGGTAAGCCTCGGGCGGAACGACGCTCGCGATCGCACGCTTTGCGACCTCCACCTCGATGTCTTCGGCGATCTCGACCGTCACACGGTCGACCTCGACGCCCGTGACGTCCCCGTAGAGGCCTCCTACGGTGATGACCTCGTCGCCCGGCTTGAGCGCCTGGATCATCTCCGCGTGGCGGCGCGCCTGCTGGCGCTGCGGGCGAATCATGACGAGGTACATGAACGCGAACATCGCGAGCAGAACGAAGATGAAAGTGCCGTCCACGTGAACCTCCTAGGCCGCGAAGCGCGCCGGTTTTCCTCCGCGCGGAGCACGGTGTGCTCCTTGCGCGCCGACAACGGTATCAGCCGGAAAGGCGAGGGTCCCGGGGCGAATCGTGTCGCTACGACGCCTCGGCCGCGGCGGCCGCATCCCCGAGTCGCTCGACGGCGGCTGCCTTGAACGCGGCGAGCTTTCCGCGCTTGATCGCGGCCCGCGCGCCGGCGGTCACGTCGAGGAGGAAACGGACGTTGTGCTCGGAGAGGAGGACGAGCCCGAGCAGCTCCTGCTGTGTCACGAGATGACGGAGATACGCGCGCGAGAAGCGCTCGCAAGCCGCACAGGGGCAATCTTCGTCGAGCGGGCGCTCATCCCGCGCGAACCGCGCGTTCTTCAGGTTGAGCCGCCCGTCCCACGTGAGTGCGGTGCCGGTTCGGCCGAGCCGGGTCGGCAGAACGCAATCGAACATGTCGATCCCGTGCTCGATCACGTCGAGGATGCCCAGCGGGTCGCCGATGCCCATGAAGTAGCGCGGCCGCTCGTCCGGCAGGAGCGGTGCCGACCAGGCGATCGTCTCGACCATGAGGTCCCGGTTCTCCCCCACGCTCAGGCCGCCGAGCGCGTGCCCGTCGAAGCCGAGCGCGGCGATCGCGTCGATCGAGCGCCGGCGGAGCTCCCCGTCGACGCCGCCCTGGACGATGCCGAAGAGGCGCTGGCCTTCGGCGCGCGGCGCTTCGAGTTGGCGCCGCGCCCAGGCGCTTGTCCGCGCGACCGCGACCGCCAGGTCCGCACGCGAGACGTCGGCGGGTGGGCAAACGTCGAGGCACATCGCGATGTCCGAACCGAGCTTGCGCTGAACGTCCGCCGCGAGCTCGGGTGTGAAGCGGGCGAGGTTACCGTCGTACACCGACCGGAACGTGACGCCGTCGTCGTCCGCGGCCGTGACCGTGTGCCGGAGCGAGAAGACCTGGAATCCGCCCGAATCGGTCAGGATCGGGCCGTCCCACCCCATGAAGCGGTGCAGACCGCCGAGCTCGTGGATGAGGTCGACCCCGGGGCGGAAGAAGAGGTGGTACGTGTTCCCGAGGACGATCGCGGCACCGAGCTCGTGAAGCCGGTCGGGATGGAGGCCCTTCACCGTCGCCTTCGTCCCGACGGGCATGAACGCCGGCGTCGGGACGTCGCCGTGCTCCGTGCGGAGGACACCCGCGCGCGCGTTGCCGTCGCGTGTAACGATCTCGAAGCTCATTCGTGGCACCTCTCGCGCATTTCGCGCGCCACGCGCGGGGTTTTTCGCGCTACCCTCGACACAGGGGGGCGAGGGGCCGAAGGCCCCTGGGGGGCAAGCATCACGCGCGCGTGCGATCGGCTCGTGGTGGCCACGCTATTCCCACGAAAACCCGCGCCATTCGTAGACGAATCCTTCAGCCCCATCCCCTCGGCGTAACCCATGGCCTCGATGTCATCGCGGTCGGGGCGGACCGCAAACTCGCGTAGGAGCTCGCGCGAGCGCTCCGTCAGATGACCCTCGGCCCGTGCGAGCAGCCCGTTCGCGTCGACGCCGAGCTTCTGCGCGCTTCGGAACGGAAGCGGCATGTCGAGAAGTCCGTCACGAACGTCTCCTAGCCGCTCCGCCATGGCAGCGCCCTCGGCCGCAGCGATAAACGACTCGAGCAGGTGCTGCTCCGACCGGGCCTGGACGGCGAAGGCAGCGAGTCGGGCAACGAGGGTCTCGCTCACAAGATGAGCATCGCGTCGCCGAACGAGTAGAACCGGTACTGCTCCTCGATCGCGAGCCGGTAGAGCCGCCGCGTCTCCTCCACTCCCGCAAAGGCCATCACGAGCGCGAGGAGCGACGAGCGCGGCAGATGGAAGTTCGTCACGAGCGCGTCGACCCGGCGGAACTCGAACCCCGGCGTGATGAACAGGCTCGTCCGCCCCGCAAGCGGCGCTCCGCGCGCGAGCGATTCGAGCACGCGCGCCGTCGTCGTCCCAACCGCGACGACCCGGTCGGCCGCGCGAATCCGCTCCCAGGCGGCGGGACGCACCTCGTAGCGCTCGCTGTGAATCTCGTGCTCGTCCAGCGTCTCCGCGGAGATCGGCCGGAACGTATCCAGGCCGACGTGCAGCGTCACGCGCTCGACGTCGAGCCCGCCGAGAACCTCCGGTGTGAAATGAAGGCCCGCAGTCGGCGCCGCGGCCGATCCGGCTGCCGTCCCGTACACGGTCTGGTAGCGCTCGGGATCGCTCAGCGGCTCGGTGATGTAGGGCGGAAGCGGCGGTTCTCCATTCGGCTCGCCGTCGAGCTTGACCCGCCAGCGCCCCTCGCCCAGATGCTCGACGAGCGCGACCTGGCCGAGCCGCATTCCCGGCCGGAGCCGCCGCGTCGGCCGGGCAAGTGCGTCCCAGAAGCCGTTCTCGACGGGCTCGAGGAGGAGGACCTCGGCCTCGCCGCCGCCCGGGCGCTCGACACGAAGGCGCGCGGGCAGGACGCGGGTGTCGTTCACGACGACGAGGTCGCGGGAGACTTCGTCGCCGATCTCCCCGAAGACGCGGTGACGAACGTCTCCGGTGGCGCGCTCGCATACGAGCAGGCGCGACTGGTCTCGCTGGTCGCGCGGGCTCTGCGCGATCAGCTCGGGCGGGAGCTCGTAGTCGAGCTCGTCCGTCCTCACGGCCTCCACCCCATCCGGGTCGAACGCTACAGTCCCGCCGGTGGACGCAGAGTCGCTCGCGCGGGCTCGAGAGCGTGTCGCCGAAGGGCGCGATCGGGAATCCGACCCGGCCTCGCTCGCGTCGGCCCTCGAACGGGCCCGAACGGCCCTCGAGACGCTCGCGGAACGCACCGCCGAGCTCGAGACGGCGGTCCCCGAACGCCTTGGAAGCGCAATCCAGGAGGGCATGCGCGCCGAGGTGCTGCCGGCCGCGCGACAGATCGCAGAAGTG
>JACCYG010000046.1 GCA_013696595.1 Actinomycetota bacterium
GGCCTCCTCGAGCGCGAGCTCGAGTGTCTCGTCGTCCACGGCATCGGCCTTGGTGACGGCGACGACGCCGTTCTCGATCCCGAGCAGCCGCAGGATCGACAGATGCTCGTGGGTCTGCGGGCGGGCCCCTTCGGCGGCGTCGATCACGAGGAGGAACAGGTCGATCCCGGTCGCGCCCGCGACCATGTTCCGGACGAAGCGCTCGTGCCCCGGGACGTCGACGAGCGAGAGGCGGCGGCCGTCCGGAAGGTCGAGCGGGGCGTAGCCGAGGTCGATCGAGATCCCGCGCTCTCGTTCCTCCGGCAAACGATCCGTGTCCTTGCCCGTGAGGGCCCGGACGAGCCAGGTTTTCCCGTGGTCGATGTGCCCGGCGGTGCCGACGGTCAGCGACATCGCGCCTCGATCAGCCGGTCGTGGAAGCGCACGGGCTCGAAGCGGCCGGCGGCGAGCAGCGTGCGCCATTGCTTCTCGTTGCGCTCGCGTCCGGCGAAGAGCGCGAGGAGGAGGAGGTCGAGCCACTTGGCGGCGTCGGGGTCGTTACCAGGACGGACGACTGCGTCAAGGACGAGCAGGCGCGCGTCCGTCGGCGCAGCGGTACGGATCGTCCGGAGGATCGCCGCCGCGCGCTCGTCGTCCCAGTCGTGCAGAACGGTCCCGAGGATGTAGACGTCGCCGCGTGGGACGGACTCGAAGACGTCGCCGGCGACGAACTCGATCCGGTCGCCGAGGACAACGTCGTCGCGGTTCGTCTCGGGGAGGTCGAAGACGATCCCGCGGAGACCCGGTTGAAGACGTAAGAGCTCGACGAGCAGCGACCCGTTTCCGCCACCCACGTCGACAACCGTCTCGTCTCCGCGCCACGCGAGCGTGGCCAGCCGCGCCACCCGTGTCTCCAAACCTTGAAGCATCGCGCGATCGAAAGCCGCCCGCTCGTCGGGATGCGCGAGGAGCCACGTCCAGAAGTCGGTGCCGAACACGCGCGGAAACGACGGGTCGCCTGCGGTTGCGTCGAGCTCCCCGGCCGCGCGGTGCCACACGCCGCCGCAAAGGTGCGCGAAGTCGACCCAGCCCTCGCCGCACAGAAGCTCCGATGCCGCGGTGTTGCGAAAGACGCCATCCTCCTCCTCCGCGAAGAGGCCGTCGCTCGCCAGCGCGCGGAGGAAACGGTGGAGTGCCCCGCCGTCGGCGCCTACCTCCGCAGCGATCTCCACAACCGGCCGCGGGCCATCCGCAAGCACGTCGGCCACGCGAAGGTCGGCGACGATACCGAGCACCCGCGTCGCGAGCGCCCCGCGACAGAGATCCCAGACAACCGCGTCCGGCGGGCGCTCGCTCATGCTTTCACGCGTGCGACCGCATCAGCGGTCTCGTCCACCTCCGCCTCCGTGAGTGTGCGGCAGTCGAGCAAAAGCCTGCCGTCGCGGACGATGCCGACGACCGGTGGATCACCCTCGCGAAGCGGCGCGGCGAGCTCTTCCTCGAGGGCGCACGCGTAGCTCTCGATCTCCGCGAGCGGAAGCGCGCCCCCGCCCGCCCGGGCGACGGTGGCCTCGACCTCGCCTCCCGTGAGCGACGCGAGCCGCTCGGCCCGGGCGCGGACCGCCTCGGCCGGCTCCTCGAGCATCCGGAGCACGGGGACCTCGCCTGTGCGGAAGGCTGCCAGCGTTCCTTCGAGGGCCGCGAGCGTCAGCTTGTCGGCGCGCAGCGCACGCTGGAGCGGATGGCGGCGTAGGCGCTCGACGAGATCGGCACGCCCGACGGCGATGCCGGCCTGCGGGCCGCCGAGGAGCTTGTCGCCGGAAAACGTGACGAGGTGCGCGCCGGCGGTGAGGCTCTGGCTCGCAGAGGGCTCGTCGGCCAACTCGCGGAGCACGCCCGATCCGAGGTCGTCGACGAGAACGGTTCCGTGCCGGTCGGCCAGGCGCGCGATCTCCCGGACCGTGGGCTGTTCCGTGAAGCCGACGATCCGGAAGTTCGACTGGTGGACGCGAAGCAGCACCGCCGTCCGCTCGGTCATCGCCTGCTCGTAGTCGCCGAGGCGGGTCCGGTTCGTCGTTCCGACCTCGACTAGGGTCGCGCCCGAGCGGGAAAGCACCTCGGGGATTCGGAATCCGTCGCCGATCTCGATGAGCTCACTGCGGGAGACGATGACCTCCCGGCCCTCCGCGAGCGCGGCGAGGGCGAGGAGGACGGCGCCGGCGTTGTTGTTGACGACGAGCGCGGCCTCGGCCCCGGTCAACTCGCGAAGGGCTGCGGCGAGATGGTCCTGCCGCGACCCACGGGCGCCCGCGGCGAGGTCGTACTCGAGGTTCGAGTAGCCGCCGGCGGTCTCGCGAACCCGCTCGAGGGCTTCAGCGGCGAGCGGGGCGCGTCCGAGGTTCGTGTGCACGATCACGCCCGTCGCGTTCAACACCCTGCGAAGGCGTGGGGCAATCGCCGCGTCTAACTCCGAGATGACGAGCTCGACCGGATCGCCCGCCTCGTATCCCGCCCGGATCTCCTCGCGCGCACGCTCGAGCGCGCGGCGCGCGGCGACGACGACGGGCTCACGGCCATGGC
>JACCYG010000056.1 GCA_013696595.1 Actinomycetota bacterium
GCTGAAGGGAAGGAGATCCTCGAAGCTTCCGCCGCCGCGGGTGAGCACGAGGACGTCGACGTCCGGCTCCTGCGCGAGCGCTGTGAGCGCGGACACGATCGCGGCGGACGCCTGGGGCCCCTGAACGTACGTCTCGGCCACGAGGACGTTGGCGGCGGGGAAGCGTGCCGCCACCGCCGTGAGGAAGTCGCGCTTGGCCGCCGCTTCGTTCCCGGTCAGAAGGGCGATCCGTCGCGGGAAGAGCGGTAGCTGCCGCTTCCGCTCGGGCGCGAAAAGACCCTCGGCTGCGAGCGCGCGCTTCAGCCGTTCGATCCCGGCGAGGATCGCGCCGAGCCCGAGCGCCTCGATCGTGAGCGCGCGGAGGCGAAACGCGCCGCGCGACTCGTAGAGCTCGGGGCGGCCGAAGACGTGCACGGTCATCCCGTCCATGAGCTCGAGGCGAAGCGCGTCGAACCGGGCCCTCGCCATCGAGACCGGGAGGCAGGCGCCGTCCCCCGTGTCCTTGAGCGTGAAGAAGATGCTCTGCCAGCCCTCTTGGCGGCGGAGCTCCGTCACCTCGCCTTCGATCCAAACCGTGGGGAGGCGCTCGAGCCACGATGAGACGCCGCGGTTGAACCCGGAGACGGAGTAGACCTTCCGGTCGCCGTAGACGAGCGGCTCGACCTTCACGCCGTGGAATGTAGCCGCGCCGATGGTGCTGCGGACGCTCCGGCTCGCCGGACGGCGGGCCGGGCCTGCCCGTCCGACGGGCCGGAGATATCCGGCCCCTACAGGAGGATTTCGGCGGCGAGCTCGGGATTGCAGCCGCGCTCGGCCACGATCGTCACGGCCTCGTGCAGATCGGCGTTCGACTGCGCGATGCGCTCGGCGAGCGGGAGCGGGTACCCGGCCTCCATGAGGACGTGCAGGCGCCAGCCTTCGACTTTCGCGCGCTCGTCCCGGGTCGGCTCGACGACTGCCAGCTCGTCCTCCATCAGCTCAAGCTCTTCCATTCCGCGCTGTTTCTGCCTTCCGTTGACGTTCCCTGCTCCGAAAAGTTGTCCGCACCAGGTGTAGGGCCCGGATAGATCCGCCCGAGGCGGCCGCAATCACACGTTTCCCGCCCGGATAACGCGCTCGAGCTCTTCCCGCTTGGCCGCGACCTCGCTCTCGATCTGAATCTCGAAGGCCGCGATGCGATCCTCGGCGCGCTTGAGGGCGTCCTCGAGGCGCTCGGAGACGGTCCGCAGGCGTTCTGCCGACACCTCGTGCTGGGCCTCTGCGCTTCGTGTGATGTCGACGATCCGACGCTCGAGGCTCGCCGCGGTCGCGTGGGCGACCTCGGTGTTGCGGTCGGAGATCTCCCTTTCGGCGCGCCACGCAAACTGTTCCATTGCCTTGTCGAGCTCCTGCGAGAGCCGTTCCGCCGATTTCTCCCGCGACTGCTTGATCTGGGCGTCGAAGCGTCTCTCCGCCTCCTCGGTGAGCCGCGTTGCCGCACGGTCGAGAGAGCGCTCGAGGCTCTCGAGCTGTCGTCGCGTCGCGTCTTCGTATCCGGTCGCAAGACGCGCATGTGCCTCGGCCTCCTCCCGCTCGATCTGCTCGCGTAAGTCACGCTCGCGGCGACGGAGGCGTCCCGCGAGCTCCTTGAGGGCACGCTCGCGTTCGGCCGCGTGCGCCTCCTGTTCGCTTCGGCTCTCCTCGATAAGCGAAGCGGCCACCTGCTGCAGCTCGGCGCGGAGCCGGACGACGGCGGCCTGCTGCTCTTCGGTCGCGCCCTTCAGGTGCTCCGCGTCTGCGGAGAGGCGCGCGTTGTACGCCTCGACGGCCTCGTTCTGGCGCTGGGCAAGGTTGTTCAGGCGGGCCTCGAGCACCCGTTGGCCGCGGTCGAGGTCGGCCGCCCAGGCGGTCAGGCGCTGTTCGAGCCGTTCCTGAACCTCTCCGATCGACCGGGCGAGCTCCGCGCGGGCCACGTCGGCCTGGCGGGCCATGAGATCCCGCCGCTCGCGTGCTAGCTGGCGCTCCTGCTCGCCGAGCGCATGGATCGCGTTCGCCCGTTCCCGCGCGAGCGTCCGCTCGAGCTCGGTCGCGCGCTCCTTCGCGTGCGCGTCGAGCTCGGCTGCGAAGTGCGCTCGGGCCTCCTCGATTGCCTCGCGTTGGTCACGGATGCGACCGAGACCGCGCCTGAGCGGGTAGAGCCCCGCCTCGGCGATCGCGGCTGCGCCGAGACCGGCGGCTGCGAGGACGAGCGGACCGGTGTCGGCGAAGCGGGCGACGAAGTTGATCCCGAGCCCGATGGCGGCGACCACGGCTCCCGCCGCCAGAAGGGCGGTCAGCGCGAGGAGGAGGCGCGCCTCGGCCCAGCCGAACATGACGCCGACGAACGAGACGAAAACGACGCCCAAGCCGACGACGAACGCGATCTCGAGCAGGGTCTCCATGCGCCAATGCTAAGTGTCAGAGATGAAGCGAGAGGGTTTCCAGGCCCTCCGAGGAGCTGTCGGGCGCCCGGAACCGGCGCAGAGCGGCCTCGGCCACGCGGCCGGCGAGAACGTCGGATGAGGTTCCTGCGCCAGACGCGTTCCATGTCATCACGGAGACGACGAAGGCGCCGTCGGGCGAGTAGACGATGCCGCTGTCGTGACGCGCGTCCGAGACCCAGCCTGCCTTGTGAGGTACGACGACGTCCGGGTCCATGAACCGATCGAGCTTCCCGCGGTCGGCGGAATGAGCCAAGGTGTAGAGGAGAAAGCGCGCGTCGGCCGGAGTGAAAGAGCCCTGGAGCTCGTTCACGAGCGGGCCACCTCCTCCCGCTGCGAGATGGAGGCCCCTATGGAGCTGAGCGAGATCCCACGCAGTCGTGTACTTCCCCTCGAAGTCCGGCTGGCTCTCGACCTCGAGCGGAATCGGCCCGGCGCCCGTCGAGACCAGGTAGCCGCCGTACAGGTACGAGTCCGTGAGGCCGAGCGCGGCCATCGTCTCGTTCACCTGCGCCGCGCCGCCCGTCTCCGATCCGCCCAGCCACGAGAGAAGCTCGTTCGACGCCGCGTTGTCAGAGTGGATCAGCATGAGGTCGAGAAGCCGCCCGAGCGACGATCCACGCGCGGCCCGCCCGTTGAGGACGCGCATCGCCTCGATGGCGATCGCGATCTTCACGGAGGACGCCGCGGGGAAGCGGGCGCGCGCGTTCCAGGCGGCGCCCGCGCCTGTATCGAGGTTCTCGACGTAGATCCCCGAGGTGCCCGGGAACTTCTTGATCAGACGCTCGATCTGTCGCGCGAGAACGGCGTCCTCGTACGGGCGCGCGGCTCCGGCGTCGGCCGCGGGCGGCAGGCCGAAGACGGGAGAGACGGTGCGCGCGGCCTCGTTGCCGAGGGCGTCCTCGGCGACGACGCGTACGGCCGAATCGCGCGGCGGAAGCTCGATCCGAAGCTCGAACCGCCCGTCGAGTACCTCCGCCGCGGCCTCCTCGCGTCCGTTCACGAGCACGACGACGCGATCGACGCCGGCGTCGACGGTTCCGGCCACGCGTCCGAAGGAGATCTCGTGCGGAGCCGGTGCGACGATCGCCGGCCGATCGACGTGCACGGACAGCTCGACGGGGAGCGCGAAGGCCATGGCGACCTTCCATGATGACGAGCCTGAGGCGGCCTGGGCACGGTTATCGTGGGGCGGTGGAACTGGAGGCGGAGATCGCCGCGGCCGCCGCTCGCGCTCGCGCGCTCGCCGACACGGATGAAGAGCTTGTCGGGGTCATCGCGGCCGAGCCGGACGGCGGCGTCCGCGTTTACCTGTGTGCCTACGGAGCCGGCGAGTCGCGGCGTTGGCTTGCGCTCGACGCGTCGGGTACGCCGATCGTCGACCGGCGGGTGGTCAGGGACGCGGTCGCGATCGCGGCCATGTGCGAGCTCGCCGAGGAGAGTGCGGGGGGAGGCGACGTCGGCGAGCTTCGGGCCCGCCTGGTCGAGCTGCGCCTCACGGAGAACCCGGAGGGGATCGACGAGGCGGAGGTCGCGGCCGCGGAGCTCCAGGAGACGCTTGCGGCGTCTCCCCGCGTCGCGAGCGTCGCCTACCTCGACGCGATCGGCGTGGCCGCGGCGCGGCTCGAGCAGGCGCTCGGGGGCGGCGGCTCGCCTTTCGCCGAGGCTATGAAGCTCGGGGTCGAGGCGGCCGAGGACCTCGCCGTCGAGGTCGAGCGCACGTACAAGGCGCCGCTCAGTTGACGGTCGGCGCGAGACCCGCCCCTACCGGTCATCTGCGGCCCTGTGGGGCCGGGCTGCCCGGCCCGCGGGTAACGTCCAGAGACCGACGAAAGGAACGAGATGGAGGGTGGCGGATTCGGGTTTCCCTTCGGGGGAGATCCCGAGGATCTGATGCGCGGCCTCCGCGAGTTCGCGGAGCGGCAGACCGAGGCGGTACAGGAATCGCAGCGCGAGCAGTTCGCCACGCTCACGCTCAACACGGCGGTTGAGCTGACCGGGGCCGCGCTCGGCAGGCTCCAGGTGCAGGGCTCGCCCGACGAGCAGGCGATCGCGCTCCGCGATGCGATGCGCGTGCTCTTTCCCGAGGCGGTCGCGCTCGTCTCGGCGGCGCGTCAGGGCTTCATGCGCGAGAGCTGATCGAGGGACGCGGGCGGGGCAAGCCCCGGCCCTACAGAAACCGCTAGTCCTCGCGCTCCGTCGAGGCGCGCTCCTGGAGCTCCTCGACGACGGTCGGATCGGCGAGCGTGGTCGTGTCGCCGAGCTCGCGCTTCTCCGCGACGTCGCGGAGGAGCCTGCGCATGATCTTCCCCGAGCGCGTTTTCGGCAGCTCGGGCGTGAAGACGATGTTCGCCGGCTTCGCGATCGGGCCGATCTTCTTCGCCACGTGGTTGCGGAGCTCCTCGAGCTTCTCGACGTCGCCCTCGTCTCCCCCCTTGAGCGTGACGTAGGCGACGATGGCCTGGCCGGTCTGGGGATCGTTCCGCCCGCACACGGCAGCCTCGGCCACGGACTGGTGGTCGACGAGGGCGCTCTCGACCTCGATCGTCGAGATCCGGTGGCCCGAGACGTTCATGACGTCGTCGACCCGGCCGAGGAGCCAGAAGTCGCCGTCCTCGTCGAGCTTCGCGCCGTCGCCGGCGAAGTAGAGGCCCTCGTAGCGCGACCAGTACGTCTCGACGTAGCGCTCGTGGTCGTTGTGAATCCCGCGGAGCATGGCCGGCCAGGGCCGCTTGAGAACGAGGTAGCCGCCTCCGCCCGGGCCGACGTCGTTCCCCTCCTCGTCGAGAACGGCAGGGAGGACGCCCGGGAACGGCTTGGTCGCGCTTCCCGGCTTGAGCGTCGTCACACCGGGGAGCGGCGTGATCAAGATCATTCCGGTCTCCGTCTGCCACCAGGTGTCGACGACCGGAGTCCGCCCACCGCCGATGTGCTCGCGGTACCACATCCAGGCTTCAGGGTTGATCGGCTCCCCGACTGACCCCAGCAGTCGCAGGGAGCTCAGATCGTGCTTCTCGGCGTGCTCCGGGCCCCACTTCATGTGGGCGCGAATCGCCGTCGGCGCCGTGTAGAGGATGTCGACGCCGTAGCGCTCGACGATCGACCACCAGCGGTCCTTGTCCGGGAAGTCGGGTGTGCCCTCGTAGAGGACACCTGTGGTCCCGTTGCAGAGCGGCCCGTAGACGATGTAGCTGTGGCCCGTTACCCACCCGATGTCGGCCGCGCACCAGTACACGGAGTCGGGCTTCACGTCGAAGATGTAGTGGTGAGTCGTCGCGACGCCGACGAGGTAGCCGGCGGTCGTGTGGACGATCCCCTTCGGCTTCGCGGTCGTGCCGCTCGTGTAGAGGAGGTAGAGGAGATCCTCGGAATCCATCTCCTCGCAGGGGCACGAGGAGGGATCGTCGCTCTCGCCCTCGACGATCTCGTGCCACCAGACGTCGCGGCCATCCTCGATGGCCACGTCGCTTCGGGTTCTCCTCAACACCACGGCCCGCTTGACGCCGGGCGAAGCGGCCAGTGCCTCGTCCGCGTTCTTCTTCAACGGGACGGTTGAACCTCGGCGCCATCCCTCGTCCTGCGTGATGAGGATCTCGCACTCCATGTCGTTCAGGCGGCCGGAGAGCGAGTCCGCCGAGAACCCGCCGAAGACCACGGTGTGCGGGGCGCCGAGGCGCGCGCACGCGAGCATTGCAACCGGGAGCTCTGGGACCATGCCCATATAGATCCCCACCGGCGTGCCCTTCTCGACGCCGAGCTTCTTGAGTGCGTTCGCGAAGCGCACGACGTCCCGCTGGAGGTCCGCGAACGTGATCGTGCGTGTCTCGCCCTCGGGCTCGCCCTCCCAGTGGTAGGCGACGTTCTCGCCGTTCCCCGCCTCGACGTGGCGGTCGACGCAGTTGAAGCAGACGTTCAGCTTTCCGCCGAGATACCACTTCGCGTAGGGCGGCTCCCACTCGTAGAGCTTGTCGAAGGGCTTGAACCACGAGACCCGTTCGCGGCCCTCCGCCTCCCAGAGCTCCTCCCAGTCGCGCTCGTAGATGTCGGGCCTCGCATTCGCCTGCGTGGCGAACTCCAGCGAAGGCGGATAGGTGCGCTCCTCGAGGAAGAGCGCGTCGATCGCATGCCGGGGTGCGGTCGTCACGGCGGGCGAAGTCTAGAATCACGGCCGCCGTGGCGCTCCTCGACCGTGCTCTCGTTCGCATGCTCCCGGCCGTCCCCAGGGCGGTCGTGAGGCGCCTGTCTGAGCGTTACATCGCGGGCCCGGAGATCGCGGACGCCTGCCGGGTTGTTAAGGAGCTCAACGCCCGCGGGCGCACAGCCACGATCGACGTTCTCGGCGAAGAGGTGACGAGGCGGGAGGAGGCCCGTGCGCTCGTCGGGGAGTACGAGGACGTCTTCGAGACGATTCGGCGTCAGGGGCTCGACACCGGCGTGAGCGTGAAGCCGACCGGCCTCGGCCTCAAGCTCGACCGCGATCTCTGCCGCGAGAACATCGCTTCGATCGTCCGCTGCGCCGAGGAGCGCGACAACTTCGTCCGGATCGACATGGAGGACTCGACGACGACGTCGGACACGCTCGCCGTCTACCGTGAGCTTCGCTCGCAGGGTCTCGAGCGTGTCGGCGTCGTCTTACAGGCGCGGCTGCGCCGCACGATCGAAGACATCCACGCGCTCGCCGACCTGAAGCCGAGCGTGCGGATCTGCAAGGGGATCTACCTCGAGCCGGCCGAGATCGCGTACCAGGGCTTCGACACGATCCGCGAGAACTTCGTTCGCGCGATCGAGGAGCTTCTGAGCGCAGGAGCGTACGTCGCCGTCGCCACGCACGACGAATGGGTCATCGGGCGCGCACTCGAGCTCCTGAAGCGGCACGGGTTGAAGCCTGACGAGTACGAGTTCCAGATGCTGCTCGGCGTTCGCGAGCGGCTCGGCGACGAGCTTGTCCGCGACGACCACCGCCTGCGGATCTACGTCCCCTACGGACGGCGGTGGTACGAGTACTCGATGCGCCGCCTCCAAGAGAATCCAAAGATCGCGACCTACATCGCGATCGACACGCTCGGCCGGCTCCGACCAGGTGGGAACGGGCGTTCGGCGTAAGGAGCGGCCCTAGCGAGACTGGAGCGCGTCGAGCGCGATCGCGAGCGCGACGGCGACCCGGCGGTCGATCTTTCGCTCGGAGTCGCCGCCGAGTTTCATGATGTAGCGGTCGCGGAGCCCGATCGGCCTCCGGAGGTCGCCGACCTCCGTTCCGTTCATGTGGATCGTGAAGTGGAAGACGATCGGGATGAAGTCGCCGTACGGGACGACGTCGATCACCCGGCGGAGGATCGCCACCGGGAGGCTTCGTTCGTGCGTCCAGGCGATCTCGCGCTCGTCGGCATCGAGGATCTTCCAGGTGGAGCGAAAAAGCGACTTGCCGAACACCTTCTCGAGGACGCCGAGGCGGGCATCGTCGGGCGCGAAGACGTCGTAGCGGCCGCGAAACTCGGTGATCCCCCGCGCCTTGAGGCGGAAGAGCTCGTCGCTCTCGCTCTCGTCGGCGAAGAAGCGGATGTCCTCGCGGATCGCGAGCTTCTTCTGGCGGACGAACGCGAGCGGCTCACCCGCGCTCGCGCCGTCGTCGCCAAGCGTCGAGATTCGGTAGAGGTTCGCGAGCGGTCGGATGAGCTGGTCGATGAAGAACCCGTCGTGGTCGAAGCGGTCCGCGTTCATGCGAGCAGGGACGAGCCGCCGTCGACGACGACGGCCTGGCCTCGGATCATGGCCGCCTCGGGAGAGGCGAGGAAACAGACGACATCGGCTACGTCACGCGGCTCGACGAGCCGGCCGGCGGGTGTGCGGCTGCGATGGTGCTCCAGCATCTCTTCCCGGTTGGGAAAGTACTCGAGCGCGCCCGTCTCCACCAGCCCGGCCGACACGGCGTTGACGCGAATGTCCTGCGGCGCGAGCTCGACGGCGAGGTAGCGCACGAGCGACTCGAGCGCCGCTTTCGAGACCCCGACGAGCGTGTAGTTCTCGAGCACGCGGGTGCCGCCCATGCTCGAGATCGCGATGATCGAGCTCCCGGGCGGCATCTTCGGCGCTGCCACGCGCGCGAGGGTGAGGAGCGCGCGTGCGTTCGCGTTCAGTGTCCAGTCCCAGTGCTTCTCCTCGAGCTCGGCGAAGGGCCGGATCACGCCGGTGGCGGCGTTCGAGACGAGCACGTCGAGCGCTCCCGCCTCCTCGACGAGCGCTGAGGCCTTCTCGGGGTCGCCGAGATTCCCGCGCAGCAGTTTGGGCTCCGCTCCGAGCGCGCGGATCTCCTCGGCGGTCTCCTCGGCCGCGCGGTCGTTGCGGAGGTAGCTCAGGGCGACGGTCGCCGCGCCGAGCTCCGCGAGGCGCAGGGCGATTCCCTTGCCGATCCCCCGCGAGCCGCCCGTCACGAGGACGGACTTGCCCTCGAACGAGGTCACGAAGACGGGAGCGGTCGGGAAGCGGGCGCGTGGCTTGGGAGATGCTCCCAGCCCGCGCGGTCCTCGGGCTCGAGCGGCCCTTCTTCGGCTTTCGACGACGCGTGGCCGAGCCGGTCGAGCAGCTCGAGCTTCTCTTCGCCGTAGCGACGAACGGGGTGGCCCTCGGGTAGATCGCGGATGAGCGCTCGAACGCGAGCACGAATCTGGTACGCGAAATGCGGCGTCGCCGGGCCGACGAGGTAGTCGATGTCGTCGATCGTCGGCTCGCTCATCGCCGCGCGACTCTACCGAACGGCCGACACCGTTTTCGCGCGTTTATCGTCCGGAGCCGTGCGACACCGCGTGCCCCCAGACGTCCTGCTGCTCACGACCGTGCTCTTCTGGAGCTTCAACTTCACCGTCCTGAAGTACGCGCTGACGCACGGGTGGGAGCCTCTCTCGTTCTCGTCCGTTCGGTTCGCGATCGGCGCCGTGATTTTCTCCGCGTTCACGTTCGGTCGCGAACGGACGCTGCGCGTCCGACGGCGAGACGTCTGGCTCCTCCTCGGCGCCGCCGCTCTTGGCATCTGGCTGAACCAGCTCAGCATCGTGTACGCGGTCACGCTCACCGGCGCCGCGACGGTGGCACTCGTCTTCGGGACGCTGCCGATCTTCGTGGCGGTGATCGCCCGGGCCGCGGGGACGGAGCACCTGCGGCTGCGCCACTGGGTTGCGACCGCGATCTCGTTCGGCGGCGTCGCGCTCGTCGCGCTCGGAGCGTCGGGCGGGATCAGGGGAGAGCTCGGCGGCGTCCTCCTCGCGCTCTGCGCCGCGGCGACCTGGGCGGGCTACTCCGTGGCAATGGGGCCGTTGATGCAGCGCTACTCGCCCTACCGCATCAGCGCGTTCGTGCTCCTCGTAGGAGCCGTCCCGCTCCTCGTCTCGGCGGCCGGGCAGCTCGCGCGACAGGACTGGGACGCCCTCGGCGGCCTCGCGTGGGCGGCGTTCGTCTACAGCCTGTTCTTCTCACTCGTCTTCACGAACATCATGTGGTTCACGGCGATCGACCGCGTCGGTGCGGCGCGCGCGTCGCTCTACGCGAACCTCCAGCCGTTTCTCGGAGCGTTCTTTGCCCTCGTGGTGCTCTCCGAGAGCCTCGGCGCTCTCCAGGTCGCGGGCGGGTTCGTGATCGGCGCGGGCATCCTGCTCGCGCGACGAGCGAGGCCGGCCGTGGCCGGGGGCGACTAGCCGCGGCGTTGTAAGCACGCTGGAAGCCATCAGAACGGGATAGGGCACTATCCTTTCGAGGGATGCCCGCGAGCGACGAGATCGCGTCCTTTTGAGCGAACGCACGCTCGTCGTCGACTTCGACGGCACGGTCACCGAAGAGGATCTACTCGACACGATCGCGAGCACCTTCGGCGACCCAATCGTGTACCAGGAGGTCGAGGACGGCCTCCACGGCGGCCAGATGTCCTTGAAGGACGTGATCACCCGCGAGTTCGAGCCTGTGCGGCGTCCGCTCGACGAGGTCGTCCGCTGGGAGCTCGACAACGTCCGCATCCGCCCCGGGTTCAGAGAGCTCGTCGAGCTCGCGGAGGAGCGCGGCTGGCGCTTCGCCATCGTCTCGAGCGGCTTCCACGAGCTCATCGAACCGATCCTCGAGCGCGAGGGAGTCGACGTCGAGCTGCACGCGAACCGGGTCGACGCGCGGCCCGACGGCTGGCGCGTCCGGTGGCAGTACGGCGAGGACTGCGGATCGTGCGGAGAGTCGTGCAAACGGTCGGTCGCCGAGGAGCTCGCGGGCGAGGAGGAGCTCGTCTACATCGGCGACGGCTACTCCGACCGGTGCGCGGCCGAGCTTGCCGATCGAGTCTTCGCGCGGCGTGGACTCGCCGAGTGGATGGACGAGCACGGCCTCCCCTACGAGCCTTTCGAGGATTTCTTCGACGTGACGAAGAGCCTCGACGGGGCGGCTCGATGACCGCCGACGAAGAGCTGGGCACGCCGCCGCAGACGTCGCCGCCTACGGGCTCGGACGTCGACCCGCTCGAGCTCGACGCTGGCACGATGCGCGAGCTCGGCTATCGCATCGTCGACCTCCTCGTCGACCGGATCGGCTCCCTCGACGAGACCCGCGCCTGGCGCGGCGCGTCGCGGGCGGAGATGGAGTCGCGGCTGCGCGAGCCGCCGCCCGATCGCGCGACGGACTTCGACGAGCTCCTGCGGCGCCTCGCCAGCGACGTCCTGCCTTTCGCCGGGCACCACGACCATCCGCGCTTCTTCGGCTACATCCCGAGCTGTCCGACCTGGCCCGGGATCCTCGGCGACTTCCTCGCGAGCGGTGTGAACACGTTCCAGGGAACGTGGCTCCAGTCCGCGGGCGCGAGCACGGTCGAGCTGGTCGTGATCGACTGGTTCCGCCAGTGGGTCGGGTACCCGGGCCAGGCCTCGGGGATTCTCCTGAGCGGCGGGTCGCAGGCGAACCTGACTGCGCTCGCGTGCGCGCGGGAGACTCAGCCCGGCGGGAGGACGGACAACGCCGTCGTCTATCTGTCCAGCCAGGGCCATTCGTCGGTCGCCCGCGCGTTGCGCGTGCTCGGCTTCGCGTCCGAGCAGGTGCGGGCGCTTCCGGTGGAAGATCGTTACCGCCTGCGTCCCGACGCGCTCGCGGCGGCAATCGAGAACGACGTCCGAGCCGGCCGCCAGCCGTTCCTCGTCGTCGCGAACGCGGGCGCGACGAGCACGGGCGCGGTCGACCCGCTCGGTGAGATCGCTTCGATCTGCGCCGAGCAGAGCGTCTGGCTCCACGTCGACGCGGCCTACGGGGGATTCGCCGTCCTGACCGATCGCGGACGCTCGCTCCTCGCGGGGATCGAGCAGGCCGACTCGGTCACCCTCGACCCGCACAAGTGGCTCTACCAGCCCTACGAGGCCGGCTGCCTCCTCGTCCGCGAGGGGCCGCTGCTGAGCCGCGCGTTCCACATCATGCCCGACTATCTCCAGGACACCGCCGTCGGAGGCGTCGAGGTCAACTTCGCCGACCGCGGCGTTCAGCTCACCCGCTCGGCCCGCGCGCTCAAGCTCTGGCTCTCGCTGCAGTATTTCGGCGTCGACGCGTTTCGCGCAGCGATCGACCGCTCGCTCGATCTCGCTCTGCTCGCGCAGGAACGGATCGAGGCCTCGTCTGAGCTCGAGCTGCTCTCGCCGGCGACGCTCGGGATCGTGTGCTTCCGCAGGCGGCCTGCCGGCGTGGTGGAGGAAGGGACCCTCGAGCGGCTGAACTCCGACCTCGACCGCCGGCTCGCGGAGAGCGGGGAGGGCATGATCTCGTCGACTCGCATCGACGGGCGCTACGCGCTTCGCCTGTGCGTCCTGAATCACCGCAGCCGCGCGGAGGATGTCGAACGCGTGCTCGGCTGGCTCGAGCGCGCTCCGCTTCCGTCTTAGCGTTCGTGCTCCTCCGGCTCCCCGAGCCGTACGACTTCGACCTCTCGATGGAACGCTTCCGCGCGTTCGGACGCGACCCGGTCAGTCTCTGGGAGGACGGACGGCTCTACCGCGTCTTCGACGACCGCGAGGTTGCGATGGCGGGGGCCGCGACGGGAGGCGTGAGCGTCGAGCCGGGAGATCGTGGTCTGACGGGGCCCGTGCGCCGCTTTCTCGGCGCGACATTCGATCTCGACGGGTTCGCCGCTTTCGCCGCTTCGGACCCGGTGCTGCGGGATGTCGTCGGGCGGCTCCCCGGCCTCCGGCCCGTTCTCATCCCGGATCCGCTCGAGATGCTCGTCGGCTCGATCACTGCACAGCAGGTCTCGCTCCACGCTGCGACTGCGATCCGGAGGAGGCTCGTCGAGCGGTTCGGACGGCCGGTCGGCCGGGTCTACGCCTTTCCGCGGCGCGACGAGCTCGCGCGCGCGTCTGCGGACGAGGTGACCGCACTCGGATTCTCGCGGCGAAAGGCCGAGTACACGCTTGCGCTTGCCCGTTCGGAGCTCGACCTGGACGCGCTCGCCGCCCTCCCGGACGAGGAGGTGAAGCGGGTGCTCACCGCGCTTCCTGGCATCGGCGAATGGACGGCGGACTGGTTCCTCGCGCGTCACCTCGGTCGTCCGGAGGCATGGCCCGCAGGTGATCTTGGCCTGCGCAAGGCCGTCTCCGCGTTCTATCTCGACGGGCGTGATGCGACGATCGAAGAGGTCCGCGCGATCGGCGAGCGCTTTTCGACGTTCCGCAATCTCGCGGCTCACTACCTGCTCGTCGCGCTTAGGGTTCTCGGTCGATGACCTACCGGACGCGTGTCGAGGGACCGCCCACCGAGGAAACGCTTCGCTCCCTGATCGAAGAAGCGCGTGAACAAGGGGCCGATGAGCTTGTCGTCGAGACGACCCACGAGGCGGGCGACGCATGGATCCGAGCGGGGTTCACCGAGCTCTCGCGCGTGCTCACCGCTCCGCTCGCGAACCTCGAGCGCCATGTCGGAGCCGACCGGCCGGCTTCGTACGGTTCGATCCACGTCCAGAGCGACGACATCGACGCGGTCGTCCGTGGCGTGCGCCAGTTCGTGCCGCGGCTTCCGGGCGGCTCGCGGGGAAGCGTCGTCCTGCCGCCGCGCGATGGCTGGACCTCCGTGTACGACGAGCTCTGCGACCGGGAGCCCGAGATGCTACGGCGCCTCGCGCGGGAGCTCTCCGACCGCATGGGCGCGTTCGTCCTCGCGCTGGGCGCGGAAGAGGGCGCGGTCGTCCGCTACGTCGCGCTCGAGCGCGGCCGCGTCGTTGACGAGTACCTCTCGGTTCCCGAGCACTACGGATCTTTGCCGCCGGGTGAGGTGATCGCTCTCGGAGCCAACCCGCGCCTGATGTCCCGGCTCACCGGTGCGGACACGGACAGCGTGCGCGAGGTCGCTCGGACTGCGCGAGCTTCGGACGAGCTTCCGTCCGCCGCCGAGCTGCTCGTCACCGTCGCCGACGTCTTCGGCATTCCGGACGCGGGACACGGGTACGAGGGCGCGGTCGAGCACGCCGACGCGATCCCGGTCGCTCGCTAGAGCGGCCCGCAGCCGCCGGGCGGGGCAAGGCCCCGCCCCTACAATGATGGCGTGCTGACGCTCTACGACGCGGCCCGCTGTCCGTTCGCCGCGCGCGTTCGGATCGTCCTCGCCGAGAAGGACATTCCCTACGAGCCGGTCGAGATCGACCTCGACAACCGGCCGGCGTGGCTCTACGAGAAGAGCCCGGTAGGCCTTGTCCCGGTGCTCGAGGAGGACGGCGGCTTCGTGCTGGCCGAGTCTCGCGTGATCATGGAGTACCTCGATGAGCGCTTTCCCGAGCCTTCGCTCATGCCGGAGGATTCCGCGGAACGAGCGCTTGTGCGCCTTGCGATCGAACGGTTCGACGATCTCGGCGCGCCCTACTACGACCTGCGCCGAGAACGCTCCGCTGCCTCGGCCGAGGGGCTGCACGAGGAGCTGGCGCGCCTCGATGGAACCCTGGGCGAGCGGCCCTTCCTCTCGGGTGCCGACTACGGCCTGGCCGACATCGCCTACGTGCCCTGGATCCTCCGCGCGGAGGCGATGCTCGACGTCGACATCCGTCCCCACGCGTCTCTTGCCGCCTGGCGCGACCGGCTTGCCGAGCGCGCCGCGATCGCTCAGGAGATCGAGCTCCTCGGGATGGTCGCCGCGGCGCGCGCCTGATCTCACGGGTGCCAACACGGACGACCGAGCGGGGGCCGAGCCTCCGTCCGGCGGTCGCCGTCTGGGCTCTCGTCGGCCTCGTGGGGGTCGCCGTCGCGGCGACCTACGCGCGCCTTCCGCCGTCTTCGTTCTACAACGTGAGCGAAGGAGGCATCGACGGAGGGCTCGGCCGCGCGCTCGTCTACTCGAACTTCCCGGTCGCGTTGATCGCGCTCGCCGTCGCGGCGCTCGTGGCCGACCGGCTGGACGAGCGGCTCTCCGACGCGGCGTCCGTCGTCGCGGTCGCACTCTGCCTGGTCGTCGCGGCGCCGGGTGTGGTCGACCAGAACGACCTCGACGCCAAGGCTCTGAACGCGATTCCGTTCTTCGGCGTACTGCTCGTCCTCGCTCTGACCGTCGTCGCCGTCGGGCGCGCCGGTCTCGGGAGGAGCACGCCCCCGCGACCGGGTGATCCCGTTCGACTCGCCCTCGCCGCCCTCCTCGCGCTCGCGGCGATCCCGTGGCTCTTCGCCGAGCTCGGCTTCTACGTGGACGACGTTCCCGGGCTCGGCGCCGTCTTCATGAGCGATGAAATCGTCCCCGAGCCGGGACACCCCGACCTCCGTGCGGTCCACCTCGGACACCACCATGGGACGGACGGCGTCCTCTTCGCCCTCTCCGCGCTCGTCCTCTCGCGTGAGCTTGCCGCGATGCGCCGGCCCGCTCTCCGGGCGGTGCTGGCCGGGTATCTCTCGCTCATGCTCGTGTACGGGATCGCGAACGCGCTCGAGGACTTCTGGCTCGAGCAGCTCGTCAAGCGCGACGTCACGTCGTTCAAGCTTCCCGGAATGCTGCGACCGGACCTCGCTCCGGAGTGGGCGGCGATCGTCCTCGCCGCCGCGCTCGTCTACGTCTTCGCTTTCCGACCGGCGGCGCGCACATGAGCCGCCCACGCGTCCTCTTTCTCCATGCGTTTCCGCTCGACTGTCGCATGTGGTCGTCGCAGCGGGAGGCGGTCGAGGCGGCCGGCCACGCGGTCTCGCTCCCCGACCTGCCCGGACCGGAGGCCGAGCCGACCGTGGCCGCGTGGGCTGACCGGGCGCTCCGGCTCTCCGAAGACCCGCTCGCCGTGGTGGGTATCTCGATGGGCGGTTATGTCGCGTTCGAGCTCTGGCGGCGCGCGCCCGACCGCATCGCGGCCCTCGTCCTCTGTAACACGCGCGCGGGAGCCGACACCGACGAGGGGCGGCAGGCTCGGAACGACAACCTCCGGCTGCTCCACGAAGACGGCGTGCCGGCCCTTTGGGAACGAATGGAGCCGAAGCTGTTCTCGCGGAACGCGCCGCGGGACGTGGTCTCAGACGCGCGGGAGATCGCCCTCGAGCAGGGCACGACGCGCCTTGCCGCCGCGCTCGCGGCGATGCGCGACCGGCCGGACTCGACCGAGCTCCTTCCAGAGATCGACGTCCCGGCGCTCATAGTCGTTGGCGACGAGGACGAGGTGATCCCGGCCAGCGAGTCGGAGGCGATGGCGCAGGCGCTCCCGCGCGCGCGGCTCGAGCGGATCTCCGGCGTCGGCCATCTCGCGCCGCTCGAGCGCCCGGACGAGTTCAACCGCCTCCTGGTGTCGTTCCTGGGGGAAGTGGACGGGTGACCGGCGAGGAACTCGCCGGCCGGATCGAGCAAGGCACCGTGACCGTCCTCGACGTCCGCTCGCGTGACGAGTTCTCCGGGGAGGCCGGCTATCCGTGCGATCCGCGTCAGGGGCACATCCCGGGTGCGGCCCACCTGGAGTGGTCGGACCTGTATGCCGGCGAGGGCCGTCCGCACGCGGCCGGGACGATTCGCCGCCTCCTCGCGGAGCGGGGGATCGACGCCGAGCGGCCGATCGTCGCCTACTGCCACTCTGGCCAGCGGTCGGAGTTCGCCGTCGTCGCGCTTCGCTCCGCCGGCCTCGAGGCGGAGAACTACGAAGGCTCCTGGCACGAGTGGTCGCGCCGGGACGAGAGCTAGCGGTCCCTCCCAGGAACGAGCACTACGTGCACCTCGCCGGGCCCGTGCACGCCGATCGTCAGCGTCTGCTCGATGTCCGCGCTTCGGCTCGGGCCGCTCACGATCGCGAGGGAGCTCGGCAGCTCGCCGCCGAGCGCGGCGAAGAGCTCGTCGAGACCGGGGACGATCCGGTCCTCGCGCAGGAGCGAGATGTGGCGCTCGGGGAGGAGTGACCGGGAGCGCGGCTCCTCCGGCGATGCTCCGATCACGACGCTCCCCGTGTCGGCAAGGCCATAGAGCGCCTCCGACGTCTCTGCGCCCTCGAGCTCGGGCGCGGCACCGTGGTGCACCTCGAAGCCGGCGATCTCGGCGTTCCGGACGAATGTCTCCGTGAGCTGCGTCACCGGTCGCGAAACCTGCGGCTGACGAGTGACGGCAGCTCGCGACCTGCGGCCCACGTTCGTCCGGGCCCGACCAGGCCGCCGAAGCGTTGCCCGAGCCGCGCCGCCCGCGTCGAGACCCGGTAGGCCCACGGCCGTGACCAGGCGGCCGACCAGGCCCAGAACGCGAGCCGCTCGCGCAGCGGCGCGACGCCCTCGGCCACGAGGTCGCGACGCAGCTCGAGGAGCAGCTCGTGGAGCGGGATCTTCACCGGGCAGGCCGCCGTGCACGCGCCGCAGAGGGATGACGCGTGCGGGTGATCGGGTGCGCGCTCGAGCCCGACGAGGAGCGGGACGAGCACGGCGCCCATGGGGCCCGAGTACACAGGGCCGTACGCCCCGCCACCCGTCTTTCGGTACACCGGACAGACGTTCAGGCAGGCGCCGCAGCGGATGCAGTTCAGCATCTCGCGGTAGCGTCCGCCGAGGAGTTGGGAGCGTCCGTTGTCCAGGATGACAACGTGAAGCTCTTCCGGCCCGTCGGTCTCGCCGGCCCGACGCGGTCCGGTGACGAGCGTCGTGTAGCTCGAAAGTCTCTGCCCGGTCGCGCTCCGCGCAAGCAGCTTGAGCAGAACGGCGAGCTCGGCAAGTGTCGGGACGACGCGCTCCATTCCCATCAGCGCGATGTGGACCCGCGGAAGCGAGGTGGCCATGCGCCCGTTTCCCTCGTTCGTCACGAGGCAGATCGAGCCGGTCTCCGCGACGCCGAAGTTTGCGCCCGTGATGCCGACGTCCGCGGTCAGGAAGACGTTGCGGAGCTGGAGACGAGCGGTGCGCTGGAGCTCGACCAGATCGCTCGAGACCTTGCGACCTTCCACTGCGGAGAAGAGCTCCGCGACCTCGCCTGCGGTCTTCTCGAGCGCGGGTGCGATGATGTGCTTCGGGTGCTCGCCGGCGAGCTGGATGATGTACTCGCCGAGATCTCCCTCGACCGCTTTCACGCCGATCTCGGCGAGCGCGTCGTTCAGCTTGATCTCCTCGCTCGCCATCGACTTCGACTTGACCGCGAGCTTCGCGTTCGCGCGGCGGCAGATGCCGACGACGACGTCGCGGGCCTCCTCGGGGGTCGTGCAACGGTGGACGTGGCCGCCGCGGCTCTCGAGCGTGCGCGTGAAGTCTGCGAGATGCCGCTCGAGGTCGTCGATCGTCCGCGTCCTGATGTCTCGCGCCCGCTCGCGCAGCTCCTCGACGTCCTCGAGCTCGGCCCAGGCCTTCTCACGCGCGGTGTAGAAGCGGCCCGTCGCCGTGTCGATCGCTCCCTGAACACGCGTGTCGGCGAGCTTCTCGGCCGCGACCGCTCGGAAGCGCCCGCGTGCTTGCGAGAGACCGGTGCCGCTCAAGCGCGGGCGCGCTGGGGCGCGACTCCCGCGCGCTCGCCCGCGACGACCAGGAAGCGGTCGATCAGCGTGCGCCCGAACTCGTTCCAGCGCTCGATCTCGTCGTCGAGTCGCCGTCGTTCGCGCTCCGGGTCGAGCCCGATCCGGATTGCGTCCGGATCCTTCCCGTAGTGCGAGATCCAGTCGGCGGCGATCTGCTTCGAGACCTCCGCGTGGAACTGGATCCCCCAGCACGTCTCTCGGATCCGGTAGGCCTGGAGGCAGACCGGGCTGCGGGCGAGCAGAACGGCGTCGGGTGGGTGGTCGAACTGGTAGCTGTGCCAGTGAAAGGCGTCGAAGCGGTCCGGCGTGCCCGAAAACAGTGCGTCGTCGCGCGCTTCGTCCGTCGTCTCGACCTCGTACCAGCCGATCTCCGGCCGCTGCGCCCGGCTCACCTCCGCACCGGCGGCCGAGGCGAGGAGTTGGGCTCCCAGGCAGACGCCGAGGACCGGCACCTCGTTCTCGAGGAGACACTCCAGCGCCCGCGTCTCCACACCGAGCCAGGGATGACCGTCGACCTCGTGGACGTTCATCACTCCGCCGAAGACCATGACGGCGTCGTACGTCTCGGGTGCCTCAGGCGGGGGCTCGCCGAACGCGTAGCTTCGCTCGACGAGCTCGTGGCCGGCCTCTCGCACGACGTCGCCGAAGATTCCCGATCGGGCGTTCGCACCGTGGATGATCGAGAGGACGCGCACGTGTTTCCAGCTTAGAGGCTTGTCGCGCGCGCGCGGAGCGCCTGTTGGAGGTCGCGCGCACCCGGGCCCGGCGCGCCGTCGCCGACCGCGGCGCCGTCGAGCTCGACGACCGGCATGACCTCACGCACGGACGAGGAGGTGAACGACTCCTCGGCCTCCGCGAAGTGCTCGAGCGGGAGCGCACCTTCTCGCACCTCGTACCCGGCCGCCGCCGCCTCCTCGATCAGCGTCGCGCGCGTCACGCCTGCGAGGATCCCGAGCTCGAGCGCGGGCGTGTAGAGGATCCGCTCCCGCCGCCACCAGATGTTCGTCACGGGCCCTTCGAGGACGATTCCGCCGCTCGCGAGAAAAACCGCGTCGTCGGCGCCGCGCCGGCGCGCCTCCGCCTCCGCCGCCATGTTCACCGCGTAGCTCGTGGACTTGACGCCGCCGAGGAGCCAAGGTGCGAGCGCGCGCAGATCGGCCTCGAGACCGAGCGGGAGCGAGATCAGCTTGAGCCCGTGCGCCCGAAGCTCCTCGAGCCCCGGCGGCAAGGCGGAGACGAGCGCAAGCACGGTGGCGCGATCCTCCCCCTCGCGGCCGGCCGTCCAGTAGATGCGAAGCATCGCGTCGTCGACGCCGGCCTCTTCGAGCGCGGTGTGCGCGAGTACCGCGCATTCGGAGGTGTCGACTGCGGGCAAGCCGATGCGCGCTGCCGACCCGGCGAGACGTGCGAGATGCTCGTCGAGCTTGAACGGCCGTCCGCCGTACACGCGCGTGGTCTCGAACGCCGCCCGGCCGCGTAGGAGCGCCTCGTCGTCCGCGTGAAGGACCGGCTTGTCCGGCGACACGATTCCGCGTCCGCCGACCGCGACGGCGAGAAGCCGAGCGCTGCCGCGCTGGAGCGCCGCGTGTGGCGGGCCCGTCGTCACGCGCGAACCGGCTCTCGAACGGGCGACCCGATCGCGGCGAGCAACGGCCGCGCCTTCACCCAGGACTCCTCGATCTCCTCGTGCGGGTCGGAGTCCCAGACGATGCCGCCGCCGACCCAGAGGTGAATCTGCCCGCCGGCGACTGCGAAGGTCCGGATCGTGAGCGCGAGGTCGAAGTCGCCGTTCGGATAGATCCGTCCGAGCGCGCCCATGGCTGCGCCGCGGCCCACCGGCTCGAGGGCGGCGATGTGGTCGATCGCGGAGATCTTGGGCGCGCCCGTGATCGAGCCGCCCGGAAAGGTCGCCTCCAGAATCTCGGCGAGCGAAACGTCTGCGCGGAGACGGCCCTCGACGGTGGACACGAGATGGGTCACGCCGGCCAGCTCGCGCTCGGCCATGAGCTCCGGCCAGCGCACCGTCCCCGGTTCGCACACGCGCGAGAGATCGTTCCGCTCGAGGTCGACGATCATGACGTGCTCCGCCTGGTCTTTCTGGGACTCACGGAGGTCGTCCGTAGACCCGGCCGGCCTCGTGCCCTTGACCGGCATCGTCGAGATCCGACGTCCGCGCCGCGACAGGAAGAGCTCCGGCGAGGCCGAGACGATCGCCCAGCCATCGCCCTCGAGCGGTGTGCCGTGAATCGGGCGCAACGGCGCGAGCCGCTCCGCGAGCGCGCCTGGGTCGCCTCGAAACGGGGCGGATAAATGCTGCACGAGGTTGACCTGGTAGACGTCGCCGCGGCCGATCGCCGCTTTGACGGCTTCTACCGCCCTGACGTAATCCTCCCCGCGCCAGGTCGCCGCCCAGGCGCCGATCGAGAACCCGGCGGCGGGACGTGGCGCCTCGGGCGCACGAATACGGCAGGCTGCTGCCGGAAGCGCGCAGGGCTCGTGCGGAGCCGGAAGCGAAAGGCGCCGGAGCGCGTCCGAACAGCGGTAGCCGAAATACACGTCTGCGCAGACATCCGCGGCGTCCCCGCCGAAGAACCCGGCGTTGCGAAGGTGCGCTTCGACGGCGTCGAACGCGTTATCGCCGTTCCAGACCTCGAGCACGCCCCTACGCTAGCTTCGGATCGCAGTCCTGGCGTGCTCGTAGAATCGACGCGTGGACGGGAGGCCGATCGGGATCTTCGACTCGGGCGCGGGCGGGCTCACGGTTCTCCACGAATGCATCGTCACGATGCCGCACGAAGACTTCGTGTACCTGGGCGACGGTGCGCGCTGTCCCTACGGACCGCGGCCGGCCGGCGAGATCCAGCGGTTTGCCCTCGAGGTCGCCTCGCACCTGGAACGCGGGGGTGTGAAGCTGATCGTCGCCGCCTGCAACTCCGCGACGGCGGCTGCCCTGCCGCTCCTCCAGGAGAAGCTCGCCGTCCCGGTCGTCGGTGTTCTGACGCCGGAGGCCCACGCGGCTGTCCAGGCCACACGAAACCGGCGCATCGGCGTCCTCGCGACCGAGGCGACCGTGGAGAGCGGGCGGTACGCGAACGCCGTTCAGACACTCGACGCGGGCGCGGCCGTCGTCTCCGTCGCCTGCCCGAAGCTCGTCCCGATGATCGAGTCGGGCACGGTCGACGGCGCGCTCCATGCGGCCGTGCGCGAGTACGCGGCGCCGCTCAAGGAAGTGGCAGTCGACACGGTAATCCTCGGCTGCACGCACTATCCACTCATCCGCCCCGTCTTCGAGCGCGTCTTCGGGCGCCGAACGACGCTGATCTTCTCGGCCGAGGAAACGGCGCGCGAGGTTGCTGAGACGCTCGAGCGCAAAGGAATCGAGAACGAGCGCAGCCGAGAGGGCGCGACGACCTTTTTCACCACGGGATCGCCGGAAGAGTTCCGGGCGCTCGGCGAGCGTTTCCTACAACTCCCGATCGGGTCGGTCGAGCGCGTGGGAATCCGCGAGCTCGAGCTCGAGGCAGCGTGACCCGGCAAGGGCGCCGTCCCGACGAGCTTCGGCCGATCGACATCGCCACCGATTTCGTCGAGCAGGCGCACGGCTCCGCCCTCATCTCGGTCGGGAAGACGAAGGTCCTCTGCACGGCAACGATCGAGGAAGGAGTGCCGCGCTGGCTCGAGGGTCGTGGTCAGGGGTGGCTTACGGCCGAATACGGAATGCTGCCCGCCTCGACGGGCGAGCGAATGCGTCGCGAGGCCCGCGACGGGAAGCAGGGTGGCCGCACCGTCGAGATCCAGCGGCTCGTCGGTCGCTCGCTCCGCGCGGCGTACGACACGAAGTCCCTCGGCGAACGGACGGTCTGGCTCGACTGCGACGTTCTGCAGGCCGACGGCGGCACGCGTACGGCTGCGATCACGGGCGCGTGGGTCGCGCTCGCGCGGGCGGCCGAGCGGCGTGGTGTTCCGCCGCCGGACGCCCAGGTTGCGGCGGTCTCACTCGGCATCGTCGGCGGTGAGGCCCTGCTGGACCTCGACTACGAGGAAGACTCCTCGGCGGACGTCGACATGAACGTCGTCATGACCGGGTCGGGCGAGCTCGTGGAAGTCCAGGCGACCGCGGAAGGCAGGCCTCTGACGCGGTCGCTCCTGAACGACCTCGTCGATCTCGCGGAGAGAGGAATCGAGGAGATCACGGAGCACCAGCGCAATGCGCTCGTTCAGCCCTGACATCACATGGCTCGAGATCACGTTCCGCCTCGCGGCGGCCGCCGGCCTCACGGGGCTCATCGGGCTCGAACGGGAGCTCCGCGAGCGGACGGCGGGACTGCGAACGCACATGCTCGTGGGCGTCGGGTCCGCCCTCTTCACGATCGTGTCTGCCTACGCGTGGAGCGACTTCGTCTTTAGCCGGGAGGGCGGAACGGTGCTCGATCCCACGCGGATCGCGGCTCAGATCGTCACCGGTATCGGCTTCCTGGGAGCGGGCGCGATCATCAGACAGGGCCTTTCCATCCGTGGCCTCACGACTGCAGCCGGCTTGTGGGTCGTCGCGGCAATCGGGATGGCGGCCGGAGCCGGCTTCTATTCGGGCGCGCTGATCGCGACCGCCATCGTTCTCGTCGGCCTCGGGCCGCTTCGGTGGCTCGAGTACGGGCTCCTCGACCGGCTTCGGAAGGAAGCCCAGGTCCTCGAGGTCGACCTGCGGCCCGAGCAGCCGCTTGCGCCCCTCCTCGCCATCCTTGAGCGCCGAGAGGCAAAGGTCAACCGTATCGAGCTGGACGAAGAGGAGGACCGCCGCCAGGTGCGGGTCGAGGTCGATCTCGGGGGCGCCGGCGGACGAGAGGTCGTCGACGAGCTCTCGCACCTGGATGAGGTGATCTCCGTCCGCTGGACGCCGTGAGGGCCGTTCTCGTTTCCCGAAATGAGGACAAGGTCCGCGAGCTTCGCGCCATCCTCGCCGGTTGGGAGATCGAGCCGATCGGCGCACTCGAGCTACCCGAGGAAACCGGCGCGACCTTTCACGAGAACGCCCGGGCCAAGGCGCGCTTCGGGCGCTCGGCGGTTGATCCGGAAGCGTGGGTTCTGGGCGAGGACTCCGGCCTCGAGGTCGAGGCACTCGACGGGCGCCCGGGGATCTACTCCGCGCGCTACGGCGGCCTGGGCGCGACGAACGAGGCAAACGTCGCGAAGCTCCTGAGGGAGCTCGAGACCGTCGCGGAGACGGCCCGTGCTGCCCGCTATGTCTGCGAGCTCGTCGCGCTCTCGCCCCGCGGCGACGAGACACGCGCGCGCGGGACGCTCACCGGGCGCATCGCGGGAGAGCCCCGTGGCACAGGCGGCTTCGGCTACGACCCGGTTTTCGTCCCGGAGGGGTCCCGCCAGACGGTCGCCGAGCTCGGCGCCGAGTGGAAGGTGGAGCACAGCCACCGGGCACGCGCTGCCCATTCTCTCGCCGAGGCGCTGCGAACCGCGCGGCCTCCGTTGTAGGCTTCGCGTCGTGGCGCTCTTCTCGCACGACACCAAGGCGGAGGCGCTGGGGCGCGCGCCGCTTTTCGAAGCCCTCTCGAACGAGGAGTTGAAAGGGCTTGCGAAGCTCACGGAGGATCTCGAGGTCGAAGAGGGTAAGGTGCTCTGCCGCGAGGGCGAGACGGCACGCGAGTTCTTCGTCATCGTCGACGGCGAGGTCGAGGTCACGAAGGACGGCGAGCGCATCTCGGCGCTCTCGGACGGCGACTTCTTAGGCGAGATCGCGTTGATCGAGGACATTCCGCGTACCGCGACGGTGACGGCCACGACGCCCCTTCGGTTTTTCGTCCTGACGCGCCAGTCCTTCTGGAGCCTCATCGATCACCAGCCGGAGGTCGAGCGGAAGGTGCTGCGCGCGCTTGCGAAGCGCGTCCTCGCGAACTCGGACGACGTAACGGTCCGGCCCGAGAGCCGTTAGTCGCCTGCGACGAGGTTGCCCGCTGGTGGTTACAGACACGGCATGCCCTGCGCACCACCCGCGCGTTTTTCCGCGCTAGGCTGACGGCCAAGGGGGTAGCTCAAGGGGGGTCCCCCGGGGGCAACTCAGCGCGCGTGGCTTTAAAGGTGTCTCCGAGAGGGCTCGCCGGCTCGCGGGCTACGCGAGGCCTGCGGGACGGCCCTCCGCAAGCGCCCGCTCTCGGCCGCGCGCGAGCCACCAGTTCACCTCGGCGCCGAGCACGAGGATGTTCGCCATCAGATAGAGCCAGAAGAGAAGCAGGGCGAGGCCTCCGAACGCCTGCAGGGCAACGAAGCCCTCGGCCGCCCGGACGAAGACCGGGAGAATCTGAAAGCTCGCCTCGAGAAGGACGGCTGCGAAGAGCGCGCCGGGGAACGTCTCGCGCCAAGTCAGTTGCTCGTTCGTGAGCAGTGTGTAGACGCTCCACACGAAGACGAGAACGAGCGCCGTCGAGATCGCGATCGCGTAGACGTACGCGAGGACGCCGCCCACGACGGCCGCATCCTTGGCCAGCCCGACCCCGACCGAGCTAACCACGAGGGCGATGAACAGGAGGACGAGTGACCCGGCGGCGATTGCGAGCACGAAGAGCTTCTGACGCCAGAACGGCCGATTCGTCGTCCCGTACACGATGTTGAACGCGGACTCGAGCACGCTGAAGAGGCCGAGCGCCGCCCAGACGAGCGCGATGCCTCCGATGATCCCGAGCTCGGTCGCGCTCTCCTGCACCTCGCGTACGACGGTGACGAGGCGGTCGATCGAGCTCGCCGGGAACGTGCGCCTGAGCTGTTCGATCAAGTAGCTCGATTCGCTCGGCTCGCCGGCCAGCGCGATCAGCGAGAGGGCGAGAAAAAGGAGCGGCACGAATGCGAGCAGCGCGAAGTACGCGATCATCGCCGCGAGGTGCGTGCCGCGGTCCGCGAGGAACTTCTCGACAACCGGATAGGGACGGCGCACCCGGCGAGTGTAGGTGCTAGGTTTGCCCGCCATGGATGCGGCGCAGGCGCTGGCCGATCTGACGGAGATCTCGTCCCAGATCGAAGGCGCGGTTCTCGCCGAGGCGGACGGAAAGGTCCTCGCCTCGACCTTTTCCCAAGGAGTGCGCGGTGAGGAGGTGGCGCGGGCCGCCGCCGAGCTCGTCCGGGCCGCCGAGGGAACGCGACCGCAGGATGCCGTCGGGCTCGCTCAGATTCAGGCCGCCACACCGTCGGGGTCGGTGTTCGTCGTGCGGGACGACGCACGCTTCATCGCCGCGATCACCGCGCCCCAGCCCACGGTCGGCCTCGTGTTCTACGACCTGAAGACATGCCTCCGGCTTGCTGCGGACGGCGCGGCAGAGCACACGGCCCACCGCGCGCGGGCGAAGAAGGCAGAAAACGGATCCTCGACGGCGAGGAAGAGCACGAAGAAGGGCTCGGATGCGTAAGAGCCCCTTTCGAAACGAAGCGCTGAGCCGACGAGTCGTCATTCCGAAATGAGCTCTAAGACCGCAACGGCGGCCTTCGTGGCGGGTGCGACGGTCGCGACCGCGCTCTGGCGCCGGCGCCGCGAACGGAGGCGTGAGCACGTCGACCTGTATTTCGCGGACGGCTCCATGATCTCGCTCGCGGACGGCACTCCTGAGGCGGGCCGCCTTCTTCCGCTTGCACGCGACGTCCTGACGGCCGCGCGTCCGTGAACGACAACGAGCTCGCGAAGCTCCTCCGCACCCACGCGTATCTCGAGGGAGACTTCGTGCTCCGGTCGGGTCGACGCTCGCGCTACTACCTGGACAAGTACCGCTTCGAGACGGAGCCTGCGCTCCTCCGAGAGCTCGGCGACCGGATCGCCGCCCGTGCTCTCGACGCGAACGGCGAACGGCCCGACCGCCTCGCGGGCCCCGAGCTCGGAGGCGTCGCCCTTGCCGCAGCTGCTTCGCTCGCGTCGGGGCTTCCGTTCCTGATCGTGCGCAAGGAGGCGAAGGAGTACGGGACGGAGAAGCGCCTCGAGGGTGGGTTCGCCGCCGGCGAGCGCGTCTGTCTCGTCGAAGATGTGATCACGACGGGCGGCGCGGCCGTCTCGGCTGTGAAGGCTCTGCGCGAAGCCGGCCTCGAGTGTCGAAGTGCGGTCTGCGTCGTCGATCGTGAAGAGGGTGGAGCCGACGAACTCGCCCGCCATGGCGTCCGACTTTTCCCGCTCTTCCGCGCTTCTGACGTTCTCGAGGCGTGAAAGTACCCGCAAACCCGCATCATTGCGTCAGTTTCAGTGTGTTGTTAGGGTTCTGGGCTGGTCAGCGCCAAAACTGAATAGAGGAGGAGAGGGCATGACAAAAGCTGAGTTCGTCGACCGAGTTGCCGACAAGAGCGGTCTTTCGAAGCGCGACGCTTCAAAGGCGGTCGACGCATTCCTCGAGTCGATCGAGGAATCACTGGTGCAGGGCGAGGCCGTCTCGTTTACCGGCTTCGGCAAGTTCTCACCGCAGCAGCGGAGCGCCCGCCAGGGGGTCAACCCCCGCACCGGCGAGAAAGTCCAGATCCAGGCGGCCACGGTTCCGAAGTTCTCGGCCGGGAGCGCGCTCAAGGCGGCGCTCAAGAACCGCTAGGCAAGAACGTAACGCCCCCCTCCAACGAACGGAAGAGGGCCGCGCCAGCGGCCCTCTTCTTTTGGCCGAGGGCGCGGGCGGGCAAGCCCGACCTACAGGTGGAGATCATAGCGAACATACGTTCGCTATGATCTCCATGTGCAGCTCCGTCTGGATGCGGCCGACCGGCTGGTCGAGCTCGTCGAGGAACGTCGCGGCGCCGTCGCGGCCGAGGAAGCCGCCCAGGCGCTCTTCGCGCTCGCACGGCCGCCGGTCGGCCTGGCGCGCGGGCTCCTCGAGGACGTCGTCTCGTCGGACGCGCGTCTCGCTTGGCGAGGGTCGGCGGTCTCGCTGGCCGGCGGGGCGGGCGACGAGACTCCGCTCGAGGCCGCGACCTACGTCGTCGTCGACCTCGAGACGACCGGGCTTCGGCCCGGCCAGGCGGGGATCTGCGAGATCGGCGCCGTCCGCCTACGCGGTCTGACGGCTGCCGGAACGTTTCAGACGTTCGCGAACCCACGGACGCCGCTTCCCGCCGCCGTCGCTCGGCTCACCGGCATCAAGGACGCGGAGCTCCGGCGCGCACCAGCTCCGGAAACCGCACTTCGACGCTTCCTCGCTTTCGCGGGCGACTGCGTTCTCGTCGCACACAACGCGCGTTTCGATCTCTCGTTTCTCGACCGGGAGGTCGAGCGCGCGCACGGACGACGTATCGCTGCGCCCGTCATCGACACCGTCCCGCTCGCGCGCGCGCTCCTTGCCGGGCGAGTCGCGCGCGCGAGTCTCGCCTCGCTCGCGCAGTTCTTCGGAACGTCGGTGCGTCCGTGTCACCGTGCGCTTCCGGACGCGCAGGCGACGGCCGAGATCCTCATCCACCTGATCGGCCTTGCGCAGGAACGCGGGGCCCGCACGGTCGGCGACCTCTCGGCTGTCGCTGCGCCGCGCGCACGCCGCGCGCACGCAAAGCGCTCGCTCGCCTTCGGCGCACCCACACGCCCGGGCGTCTATCTGTTCCGCGATCGGCACGACCAAGTGCTCTACGTCGGACGCGCGCGCGACCTGCGTGCGCGCCTTCGCTCGTACTTCCGGTCCGACCGCCAGCGGCCCGCGGTCGAAGGAGCGCTCCTCGCGGTCGAACGGATCGAGTGGCGCGTGCAAGGCTCGGAGCTCGAGGCGGCGCTCGAGGAGCTTCGGCTCATCCGTGAGCTGGGTCCGCCGGCGAACGCACGCAGCGCCAGGCCGGACCGCTACGTGTACTTCGCGCAACGCAGCGCCAGCCTCGTCGTAACGAGGACGCGGACCGAGCTTGGGCCGATACGCAGCCGCAGACGGGCGGAGCTCGCCGCGCGGGCTCTCGCCGGCGCGTCGCAGGCAGAGCTCGACGGACTGTCCCGGGGCGCCCCGCTCCCGCGTGTCCGGGCCCGCCTTCACGACCTGGCCGAGGCGCTTCGCTACGAGGATGCCGCGCGGCTCCGCGACCGGATCGCCGCGCTCGAGCGCGTGGTCGCGGACCTCGCGTCGCTCGAGCGGCTGCGCGCGGCTGAGCACTGTCTCCTCGCGCCGTCCTGCGAGCCGGGCTACACGCGGGCGTTCTTCGTCGCGGCGGGCCGCGTCGCGTCCGTCCGGAATGTTCCCGAGCACGCAGGCGCGGTCGTCGAGGTGGAAGCCGGTCTCGCGGCTGCGCGCACGGCGCAGGCAGCGGGAATCTCGTACGACCCGGAAGCCGCTGACGAGCTTCTCCTCGTCGGAACGTTTCTGCGCCGCCCGCCCCCGGAGCTCGAGATCGTCCCGCTCGAGTGCGAGCGAATCCTCACGGCCTGCGCCGAAGGCCGTCTGCGAACCGCTGTAGCCTAAAATTCGCTTATGGAGCAACAGGTCGACGCGGCCTCGCGGAGCGCGACCGGGGCGTTTGCCGACCGGGTGGCGGAAGCCGTCGACCGGAAACGGAGCCAGATCGTCGTCGGCCTCGACCCGCGCCCCGAGCTGCTGCCCGTCGAGCTGCGTGCCGGGACCCATCTCGGCCGCGCGGAGGCGGCGGACGCTTGTGCGCGCTTCTGCTTCGGACTCCTCGACGCCGTGGCTCCGTACGTGATGGGTGCGAAGCCTCAGCTCGCGTTCTTCGAGGCGCTCGGTGCCGACGGAATCCGGGCTTTTGAAGACGTGTGCGAGTACGCGCGGAACGCGGGCCTGCTGGTCCTCGCCGACGGAAAGCGAGGTGATATTGGCTCGACTGCGCGGGCCTACGCTGACGCGTACCTCGAAAGCAGGAACGGGATGCGGCCGAAGGTCGACGCCCTGACCGTGAATCCGTATCTCGGCAGCGACTCTGTGGAGCCGTTCCTCGCCGCGTGCCGTCGATCCGGGACCGGTCTCTTCTGCCTCGTCAAGACGTCGAACGGAGGGAGTGCGGACGTGCAGGAGCTCGCGCTCTCGGACGGGCGCCGGCTCTGGCAGCACGTTGCCGCGCTCGTGGCGGAGTGGGGTGAGGATCTGGTCGGCGAGACGGGGCTCTCGAGCGTCGGCGCTGTTGTAGGCGCCACCTATCCGCGCGCGGTCACCGAGGCGAGGCGTCTGATGCCGAAGGCGATCCTCCTGCTTCCGGGCGTCGGTGCCCAGGGGGCGAGCCCTGCCGACGTCGCGCGCGCATTCACAAGCGGGCCCGCGAGCGCGCTCGTGCCGGTCTCGCGCTCGGTCATCTACGCGTTTCGCGTCGACGGCGCCGACTGGCGGAAGGCCTCGGCGGCCGAGGCCGCTCGTCTTCGCGACGAGGTCTGGGCGGCTTCGGGTTGGTGAACGGCGATCCCGCTGAATCGGGCCCGCGCGCCTGGGGCCCACGCCTCCTCGCACCACTCGCGTTCTTCACCGCGGCGACGATCCTAGTGCTGATCATCCACAACTCGGTTACGTCCGAGAGCGAGGGCTCGACCACGCCCACGACCACATCGCCGACCACCACCGCAAGCGAGGCGGGGGCGACCGGCCCGACGACGACGCTCGGCACGCGACAGAAGCGGTTCTATCGGATCCGGGAGGGTGACACGCTCGAAGCGATCGCGCTTCGATTCGACACGACCGTCGACGATCTCCTCGTGCTGAACCCAGCGATCGAACCCAACTCGCTCACGCCGGGTCGGCGGATCCGCGTCCGCTAGTCCTCGCGCGCGAGCTTCTTGGCCGCGTGAACGCCCGCGAGCGCGAGCGTCATGAGCGGGTTCCCGCGCGAGCGAACGCAAACGACTCCGGCGCGCAACTCACGCTCTCGGCGCGAAATCAGGAGACTCCGCGGGGCGCTCCCGAGCGAGACGACGCGCTCCTGGCCCTCGCGCTCGGCTCCGCTCCAGACGAAAAACCGCGTGGGCCGAAGGTCGAAACCGCCGAGCGGCCCCAGCTGGACCTCGAGCGACCGCTCGACGCCGCGGACGCGGACAGGGCTCTCCTTGCGCTCGATCAGGGCCACTGCCACCAATTCTAGTGTCGGTAGATTTGTCGCCCTTGCTCCGACGCTCCTGGATCACCCTCGCCGCCGTCGCGGTTCTCGTCGCGGCCGCGGGCCCCGCTCGCGCCGCCGGCGCGCCTCCCGAACCCGACGCCGAGGCGGTGCTCGTCGGCGACGGCCTGACGGGGGAGGTCCTCTACGCCTTGAACGCGAGGGAGCGCCTTCCCCAGGCGAGCATCACCAAGCTGATGACGGCGATCGTCGTTCTCGACTGGGCGCGTCCGAACGAGGTCGTCACGGT